>NZ_JBIURV010000026.1:0-115624 GCF_044741025.1 Streptomyces sp. NPDC088246 | reverse complement strand
GTTGTCGCAGGTCGCGCCACGGAAGACCTCGACGGTCCGGCGGCTTTCGTTGCGGATGTTGAGGGTCTTGGAACCGAGACCGCTGACCACCGTGACGCAGCCGCCGCCTTCGGCGGAGTACGTGCGCTCGTTGATCTGGATCCGGCCCCTGAAGTGTTCCCGGTGACCCCTGTTCTCGTTGCCACCACCCTTGTTCTCGTAGCCGCCACCCCGGCCCTCGTTGCCCTTGCCCTCGTTGCCCTTGCCCTCATTGCCCTTGCCGGAGTCGCCGCCGTCGAGGGCCGACACAGGGGCGGCGGCCTGCTGGACTACCGGGGCTGCCTGGGCCGGCTCGGAGGAGGCGGCCGAGGCGTAGGTGATGCCGGTGGCGGCCAGGGCCGCGGCGGCCGCGAGAGCGGCGGTAACGACAGTGGAACGCGTAACCATGTCACTTCTCCTGTCTCAGAGAGGCCGGCTGAGCAGCTGGCCCGTGATTGAACGTACTAACGGCCCCCATAACTGTCATATCGGACACGTTGAAGGGTTGGCGCCCGGGGCGCCAATCGGGGTACACGAGACACCCATATGCTATTTCCATTTAATCTGATGAAACATCAATTGCTCATATTTTTGGGCTCGTTGATGTGCCGTTAGCCCGTCTGGGCGACTTCCTGACGTTCACTCACCCTTGGTGACAGCGTGTCTTTGTTGACACGACCCGGGCCGGAGGTGCATTCCATCGTCCTGAATGCCCGTCATGCATGCTCCCGCCTGCCCTGACCTGCAGTGACCGTCCGTAGAGCCGTCACCGGCCCCGGCACGCAGCCGGTCGAGGCGGAGGGGCGCCTCACGGCCCGGCCACGGCACAGCAGGCTCGCTCCTGCCTGCAACACAGCCAGTAAGCAGGCTCGCCCAGCAAGCAGCGGACCTGCCCCTCCGACGCCGGCGATGCCGTCGCCTGGCGACGGGTGCTTGTGAGCACAGGCCCGAGAATCCTCGAACCGGAGCGCTTCCCTTACACCAAGCGGCGCCATCCCCTCCTGGAGGTCCTGGACAGGATCAGCCCGCCCATCCAGCCAGTCCCCGCAATCGACGCCCCGGACAACGCACTGAGCTGGTTCGACACACTCCAGGGCCCAGGCAGTCGAGGGCGACATCGCGACACGGACAGGCACGGCCTACCAGGCCAGGGCCGAACAGGGCGGCGAGCGCCGCTCTTACGCTCACGGCCGGACCACCGACGAAGGCAAGAATGCACCGAAGCGCCGTCGACAGCCAGGCGGCAGCGGACCGGCCGGTCCAGTACGTCGTGGGCGCAGCCCGGCAGAGCCTGCTCGGCCTTCGCGTTACCGCGAGGCCCTTGAGCCCGTGGACGGTGAGAATGGCCGACTGCCCGGGCGCGCGGCCATCGGGCCCCACATCACGGCCGCGTAGAGGGTCGGTCCGCATGAGGACCGGAATCTCTACGACGAGGTCGCCGACGGACCCTGGAACGCGCCGGGGCCGCTGGGATGTACCGCTGTCGTGCTCACCGTCCTTGAGCACGACGACACCCAGGCCCAGCTGTCATCCGCGCAGACACTGCGCAAGATCAACGAAACCAGGACCACGCCGCACGCGCAGCCGGCTACGTCAGACCCGCATGGTGAGCACCGGGTCCTCGACGACGCCGGGCACAGCCGGCAGCCCGCACGTCATTGAGCTCGGGTCGTTCGCGTCGATCCCCGTTGGCCAGCCGTCCGCCCCGGTCCTCGTCGCGGCGTTCGGCACCGCTGCGGTGGCTATCACTGGCGGCACCCTGCTCACGGCCGTCATGCTGCCGCCCCTGCTCCTGCCATCACTGCGGCAAGGCTCGAACTCGTCCTCCAACTGCTGTGCGAGGGCGGCACACTGAAGGTCACCCGACTCGACCGGCTCTCCCGCTCCGTGCTGCACTTGGTGGCCCTCGGCGCCGAGCTGCGCGAGCGCGGCATCCGGTTGCACGTCATCGAGCAGGGCATCGGCGCCTCCACGATGGAGGGCCGGGCGGTGTTTCGGGATGCTGTCCGTCCTCGCCGAGCTCCAGCGCGAGCTGATCGTGGCGCACACCAACGATGGGCTCGCCTCCGCACGGGCCCGCGGCCGGGTCGGCGGACGTCGGCCGGAGCTCACGCCCGACAAGACCACGCTCGCCCAGCAGCTCTATGACGCCCGTAGAAAACGGTCCAGCGGATTGCCGACCTGTTCGGCGTGCCGCGGCAGGGTGGTCCGAATGATCGGCGCCCAGTCGCGGGAGCTGTCAGGCCGCAGATGGGCCTGAGCCCTCTGCGAGGTCAGTCGGTCGGGTTCAGGCACTCAGCCAGGAATCCTCGCAGCCCCGACCAGGCCCGCTCGGCGGATCGGGCGTTGTACGCGATCCCCAGCTCGGGCCGGTTCGCGCGTTCCGCCATGAAGGAGTGCACGGTCCGGCCAAATGCGTGGAACTGCCAGTCGGCCCCGGATTCGGTGAGTTCCGCCGCCAGCGCGACGACGTCTTCCGGTCGCGCGAACGGGTCGTCCCAGCCGTGGTACACCGCGACCCTGCAGTCGATCTTCCGCGGAGTCAGTCCCGGCGGCGGGGTCAGCATGCCGTGGAAGGCGGCGACCCCCGTGACGGGTGCACCAGTCCGGGCCATGTCGAGCACGCACAGTCCGCCGAAGCAGAACCCGATGGCCGCGATGCGGGATGCGTCCACCTCGGGCAGCCCTGCGACGGTGGCGACCACGGTGGACAAACGGTCCGCCAGCATGTCACGGTCCTCCAGGAACGGCCGCATCAGCGCGTCGAATTCCTGTCGCGTGGAGCCGCTGACGCCCTTCCCGAAGAGATCCATGACGAACGCCTGGTGTCCCCAGGGCAGTACGCGTTCGGACATCTCGGCGAGTACGTCGCTGCGGCCCTCCGCCCCGTGGCACACCATGACCGTCGGTGCGGGACCGGCCAATGCAGCATCGCGTACGAGGATCCCCTCCAAGGAGGCGGAACCGTGTCGGTAAGCAACTGGCTTGCGGGATACCTCGATCTTCGGCACGGCAGAGATTTTAGGAGATGGCCTCCCAGCGGGACATGGGGCGTCCGACGCCGGCCCCTGGAGACGGGGCCGGGCCGAACCCGTCGGTCAGCCGACGTTCACATCGATGCAGGCGTAGAAAGCGTTGGCGGTGTCCGCGATGTTCCAGACCGCGAGGACCTTCTGCTTGCCCGTCAGGCCGCCGAAACTCACCTGATGGGTGACTGTGGCGCCGGGCTGCGCACCATTTTCGTTGAATTCGGCGATCTTCTGTCCGCCATCGAAGTGCTGCCATGTTCTTGTGGCGTGCCGGGCTGTCAGGACCCATCGGAAGGACGTGGCCCGGCTCACGGGGGTGGCCTTCCACCCCTTGGAGTCGTCGTGGAGTTCAGCGAACCGGCTGTTGCCACCGCTGCAGCTGGTCAGCCCTTTGGGCCTTCCACGCTCTGCGGCTCGTACTTGATGTCTCCGCAGCTCACGGTCCCGGCGGCGCACTGGGCCTGGCGGCTCGGAGGTGACGAGATGTATCCGTGGGCGTCGGCGGAACCGGCCGGAAGGCTCGGGGCCAGTACGGGTGCGAGTAAGGCACCGATGGCTGCGACTTTCTTCCTTTTGGCGTGCATGCTTCTCCTTCACATGAGGCGTCGCTGCACACGGGTCGGGCTGTGGGGGTCATGTAGCGGCAGGCCGGCCTCTCCAGTGTGGGGGGCCGAGAGGTGCGAAGGGCACGGCCAGATCCACCACCACGTATGCCCTGATGTTGCAGACGTCGGAAGGCGGCCTTGCGCTTGGACTGGACCATACCCGCCGACGCGTCCACGTCGACGGCACCGGCTTCGGTCGGAGTTGACGACACAAGCGACTTTCGGTCAGCCCTCACCAGGCCCAACTGGCCATACCCTCGGGGCTCAGGCCGAGATCACATGTGACAGGAGAAGTCATGACCGCACGTCTCCCCGTTCCGCCGTTCACGCGCGAGTCGGCGATCGAGAAGGTCAGGCTGGCCGAGGACGGCTGGAACTCCCGGACGCCCGAGAAGGTGGCACTCGCCTACACCGAGGACTCCCGGTGGCGAAATCGCGCTGAATGGATTATCGGGCGCGACGAAATCGTCGCCTTCCTGGCCCGGAAATGGGCCAGGGAGCTCGACTACCGGCTCATCAAGGAGCTCTGGGCGTTCGACGGCAACCGGATCGCGGTGCGGTTCGCGTACGAGTGCCATGACGACTCGGGCAACTGGTACCGCTCGTACGGCAACGAGAACTGGGAGTTCGACGCGAACGGGCTCATGAGTGCCCGGCACGCGTCCATCAACGACGTACCGATCCGGGAATCCGACAGGAAGTACCACTGGCCGCTGGGCCGCCGGCCGGACGGTCACCCCGGGCTGAGCGACCTCGCCCTCTGACGAGCCGACCAGGCGGGGACAGTCGGCCGCAGGCGGCGGCAGCCAGAAACCGCCCAGGAAGGGGCGGCCCTTGCGGAATATGCGCGCACTCTTCCCACCGTCGTGGCGCGATTCAGCCGGCGTCCGGAGCTTGGACGAGGCCGTCCGTGACCAGACCCTCCAGAACCGCCGCGCCCAGGACCTGCACCGCGGACTGCGGGCGGACCATCACCGTGAACTCCTTGATCAGGCCCGCCTCGTCGAACTGCAGCAGGTCGATGCCATGGATCTGCTTGCCGTTCACATTCGCCCGGAAGAGCAGAATCTCGGACGGGGCCTGTGCCCCGTCCGTGCTGGTCTCGGCCGATCCGTCGAAGTGGCCGATGTAGCGGAATTCCTCGAACGTACGCAGCAGGACCCCGAACAGCCCGAGCACCATGGGCCGCCCCTCGAACGGAGTGAACTTCACCGGGCTGTAGAGGCGAACATCCTCGGTGAACAGGCCGTCCAGTGCGGCGAGATCGCGCTTTTCGACGGCGGCGCGGAAACGGTCCGCGGTCTCGGCAGACATCATCAGCCTCCATACTATAGAATCTGACTATTCACTTTCATGAGTATCATGAAGGGTCAGACAGCGAAAGGGAAGGGTGTCGGGGCCATGGCCTTGCGGCATGCGGTGCTGGCGGCACTGCTGGACGGGGAGTACAGCGGGTATCAGCTGGCCAAGGCGTTCGATGTCGGCGTGGCGAACTTCTGGCACGCACTGCCTCAGCAGCTGTACGCCGAACTGGCCAAGCTGGAGAAGGACGGACTGGTCGCGGGCCGACAGGTGGTACAGGAGACCCGGCCCAACAAGCGGCTGTTCCATGTCACCGACGCCGGGATGGCCGAGCTGGAGCAATTCGCCGCGGCCAGTGCGAAGCCGGGATTCATCCGCGATGACCTGCTCGTCAAGGTCCAGGCTGCCGATCACATCGGAAGCGGTCCGGTCATCGATCAGCTGGACGAACGGGCGGCCGCCGCCTCGGCCAAGGTCGAGCTCTTCGGCAACCTGCTGCGGCAACTGCGCGGCGAGATGGACGAGGACGAGTTTCTGCTCAGGGGTGAGCGAATCGGACCGTATCTGACCTGTCTGCGGGGACTCGCCTTCGAGGAGGAGAACAGGGACTGGTGCCTCCGGATCGCCGCTCTCCTGCGCCGACGGCAGGCCGTTGCAGTGGAGGGCGACGGCGCCTAGCCGGTACCAGGCTGTTCCGATCCCACCGCTTGTCTGTCGTTACGTCGGTGGACGGCGCACTCTCCGGCCTCGCCGTGCCGGAATCACGGCGCCTCCGAGGCGGCGATCCATGTGATGAAGGGGCAGCACGGAGTTCGTGTTCCTCGACGAATCGAGCGGTGCGCCCGAAAAGGCTCGGATCCGCACCTCACCCGGTGACTGCGTCTTCGCACCGCCGTTCGTTCCGCATCGGGAGGGAATCCGAGCGCCAACGAGAGGCAATGGTGGTGATCGCGCGCAGCACCAGGCGGCGATCGTCGTCAATCTGCCCGAGCTGTACGTGCTGGGGGGGACGAGCCCGAGGCAGCTGAAGGACCGAAGGGCTCAACACGGCTGCCGCTCCGGGTCGCCGGCTCGGATTCCGGGGACGTTTCGGGGTTCACCCCGCTTGGGCGGGCTCCCCTCGCACCGCACGGTGGATACATGAACCACTCCAGCAGCTCTGTGTACAACCAGTCGTACGCGTACGGCGACGGCGAAATGACCTCCACGGTCGACGACTTGGAGCGATGCACCGCGGCGCTCTTCGCCGGCCGGCTGCTGCCGGCGCGGCTGCTTCGGCGCATGTTCACGTTGCCGCCCGAGCATGTGCGGATGCTGGGCAGCTCTTCGGCCCGCTACTCCATGGGCCTTCAGACCGCGACGGTCAACGGGGTCACGTTCTGGGGCAAGACCGGCAAGCAGTACGGAAACGACTCGGGGATGTTCTCGACCCTCGACGGGCAGCGGCGCCTCGCCTGGTCGTACTCACCGGTGGCGGGCGGCCCCGAGCAGCAACGCACGACGAAGCGGATCGTGACCGCGCTCACCTGACGAGCCCGGTGGTTCAGACCGACTGGTGGACAAATCGGACGGTGAGCGCGACCGTGGCCGAGCCCTTGATCACGCCGCCCCTGTTCCAAGTGATCCCGTAGTCGGCACGGTCCACGTCGATCTCCGCGCTCGGTGTGACCGCGGTCGGGGTGGACTCGGCGGTACGGGCCGAGAAGGCGAGCGGACGGGCTTCGCCCTCGACGGTGAGCCGACCGGTGACATCCGCGCGGCCGTCGGCACCGGGGATGACGCTGCCCGCCGTGAACAGGTCCTCTGGTATCTGCTGACGGTGCCGGAACACGCTGCCCCGATGAACCAGCTGTCTCAGCTGACGGGGTTCTCCACCGCCGGGACCACCAAGATCGTCGACCGGCTCAGCGAGGCGGGCCTGCTGGAGCGGCGGGCCTCGTGTTCCGACCGCAGAGTGACCTATGCCGCCCTGACTCCCGTCGGGCTGTCCGCCGCCGCCGACGCCTCCTCGGCGCTGGCTGCCGCCCTGCGTCGTCGCGTGGCGGCGGCCGGATTCGGCACGGATCGTTTCGCCGCCTTCGCTGCGGACATCGCGCTGCTCGACCCGGCACCGGGACCGTGCACCGCAGGCCCCGGCCGGAATGCTCCGGCATCTGAGCAGCTACCGGGCCGAGCCTCTCTCAGTGGCGCATCACCACCCCGTCACACCGTCGATCCGCTCGCGCAACAGGTCGGCGTGGCCGATGTGGCGCGCGTACTCCGAGATCATGTGGACGTGGACCATGCGCAGGCCGGCTGCCCCGTTCGCAAGCAGATACACGAGCAGGCCCGTGAGCAGATCACGCGAGAATCATCTCCGCGGACCCGCGCGCGCCTGCTCAGGCGCTCCCGACAGTCGTGCCGCGTGCGGCCGCTCGGCCCTCCCCGGCGGGTTCGAGGAGGTTTCTGCGCAGCGCAGCCACCAATTTCTCGTCAGCACCCAGGAGTTCGGCGGTGTAGTCGCGGACGGAGCCGTGGGTCGCGGCGAGATCCGCCAGGAACAACCGCATGACGTCGGCGGGCGCCTTGCCGTAACCGGGCCAGACCGGGTCCATGTCGGCGTGGTCCGCCCGCCAGTCGGCCAGGAGCCGTTCGGTAGCGAGCTCGGTGAGGGTGAAGTCGGTGACGATGTCGTCCTCGGCCACACCGAGCAGGGACAGAACGAGTGCGGCAAGCAGCCCGGTGCGGTCCTTGCCCGATGCGCAGTGGAAGACGACGGGGCCGCTGTCCTCGGCCGCGAGCACGTCCAGGGCGCGGCGAAGCTCGGCAACTCCGTCGCGGGCGACCTCTGCGTACCGGTCCGCCAGGAAGCGTCCGGTCTCCACATCCGGGCCCAGTACGGCCTGGTCGTAGGGCCGGTGCTCGATGCTGAGGTGGTGGTAGTGCAGTCCCGGCGTGTCGGGCACCCGCCCCTCGGCTGCGATCTCCCAGTCGTAACGCAGGTCGATGACCGTACGGACGCCGAGGGTCAGGAAACGGTCCCAGTCCTCGCCCCGGAGCTTGCTCAGCGAGTCGGATCGGTAGAGCCTCCCCCAGCGGACCGGGCGGCCGCCGTCCCCCCGGTATCCGCCCACGTCACGGAAGTTGTGCAGTCGCTCGAACGCTATGTGTCTGTTCACAATGCAGAACTTTAAGGCCATGTCACCGTGCACGACGGCGCGGTATCGGTGCTCGGACTTGGCCGGCTCGCCGCGCCGTACCGGCTGCGAGTCTGCGCCTTCGCAGGGGCTGAGCCGAGAATGCAGGCGTGTCTACTCCTACCCTCCTCACCGGACGCGATCCACGGAGCGAAGGGGCCCTGCTGCTTCTGTCGGCCGCTTCCGGGGCTGCCGACGCGTTCGTCTTCATCTGTGTCGGTCAGGTCTTCGCCGGAGTGATGACCGGGAATCTGGTGCTGCTGGGCGCTTCCGCCGCCGGTGCCGGGGAGCACGGTGTGTCCCTGCGTGTGATCACCGCACTCGTTTCGTACGGCTTCGGGGTCATGTGCGGTGCGTGGATGAGCGAGCGGCTGCGGTGGCCTTTGCCGGTGATGCTGCTGATCGAGGTGGCGCTGCTGGCCGCGGCCGCTGTGCTGTGGGCGCTGGACCTGATCACCTCCGACAGGGACCGGCTGGAGCTGCTGGTGCTCATTGCCGTCGCCATGGGGATTCAGGGCCGTATCCGCGCCACGCCCACCAATTACTTCACAGGCACGCTCACGTCGCTCGTCAGCCGCGTGACGCTGCGGTCGCGCAACCAGGGGGACGGTTGGGTGGCCGGCCGGCTGATCGCGGTCGTGGCAGGGGCGGCAGTGACCGCGCTGGCGGTACGGTTCTGGCCGGGTGCCGCAGCTACGGTGGCCGTGGCGCCCGCGGTGGGTGCGCTGTTGATCGAGTCGGTGCCCAGGAGGCTCTCCCGGGGCTGACCGCGCCCACCACGGGGTGAAGGGAAGCCCCGGCCGGATCGGGGGAATCCAGCCGGGGCGGCTCATATGTGGGCGCGATGTGCGACATCCACACATAGGTGAACGATAAACCATCGCGCCCCGTTCCCGAGAATCCGCACCCCGGACTGTGATTCACAGCACGGAATCAGGTCCTCCGGATGCGGATCAGCTGCCGGGCGCCTGGCCGCCGTAGCGGCGGTTGAACCTTTCGATACGGCCTGCCGTGTCCGGCACCCGCTTGGTCCCGGTGTAGGACGGGTGACTCGCCGACGAAATCTCCACGTCGATGACGGGATAGCTCCGGCCGTCCTCCCATGGCACCCGCCCATCCGCGTCCGCGGTCGAACGGGCCAGGAAGGCAGCCCCCGCCGCGCGGTCGCGGAAGACCACCGGACGGGAGACGGGGTGAATACGGGACTTCATGCGCGTTCCTTCCTTGCCACCGCGGGGAGGCGGATGGGATCAGGAGCCCGACGCGGGTGCGACGGTCAGCGCTCCTCACGAAAGAGGACGTGCTGCCCCACGACGGGGTCGAACTTACGCAGAACCAGCCGGTCGGGATCGTTCCGGCGGTTCTTGCGCGTCACATAACTCTGCCCCGTTCCGGCCGTCGACCGGAGCGTCACAACGGGGCGGGCCTCACTGCGTGCCATGAACGCCTCCACTCTCTTGCATCGACCCCACTCCCCCCTTATGGGAATGGGTATCGTTTTCGTTCTGATGCTGTAACGCGAGAGGGTCCCGACGCATTCCCGCCCACAAATCGCTTCGAGCCCCCGCCTTGGCGAGCCCCCCGCATATGCCCCGTTCCGGCCGGGCATGCCGCCCGGGGAACGGCGAGCGCGGGCGCACAACCACCTGCGCGCGTCGGATGACTTGCGTCAACTTCCGTCGACAGTACGGTTGTTCGACGGGACGACGCCCGGCGCAGCCTGTGGCATATGCCAGAAGCAACAACCCATCGAGTGTTGCCAAATCCCTTACGGGGTCCCGCGGCCTGTGCGACAGTCGTCTACGGTCCACCTTTCAGACCTGGTCGTGCCGCGCCTGTATCGGAGTACGAGATGCCGTCCCATCTGTCCGCGGACCGCCCCGCCCCACAGCCACCCGAGCGCGACGCCGTCGATGCGTTGATCAACCGGACCCGTCGGTTGCGTGGCGATGTGGATGCCGTGCGGCGGGACGCGGTGCTGATCGACGAGGAAGACCATGAGATGCGCTGGCAGCGCGCACTCTGTGATCTGGCGGTCCACCACCTCGATGATCTCGGCACACAGCTGGGACAGCTCAGAGAAGGTTTTGCGCCGGAGACCTCGGAACAGCCCACGGGGACTTCGACGCAGGACGGCGCGGAGGAGGCCTTCGACGAGCCGCGGCCCGGTTCGCTGATCGGCCGGGTGGGCAGCGCCGAGTGGAATCTGCTGACCGACGAGGTCACCTGGTCCGAGGAACTGTTCCAGATTTTCGGCAGGTCCCCCGATGCGGGACCTCTCTCGCTGGATGACCTCCCGTCCATGCTCCTTCCCGAGGACCAGTCCCTGCTCACCGCACTGGTCACCGACTGCCTGGTTGACGGAAAGCCGATAGACGGCGAATTCCGCATCCTGCGGACCGACGGCCGGATGCGCACGCTCCACATGATGGGCGAGCCCGTCCTCGACGCGGACGGGTGCACGGCCTCCATGTGGGCGGTTCTGCGCGATGTCAGCGAACTGCGGCGCAGCCAGCAAGTGGTGCGCACAACCCATGACTCGCTACGGCGCCGACACCACATGGCGCGGACCGAGCACCGGATGGCGGTCGAGCTTCAGAAGGCTGTGCTGCCCCCGTGGCGGGGCTCGCTACGGCTGCCTTCGCAGGGAGCGGGCGCACTGGAGATCGCGGCCCACTACCTTCCGTCGGAGTCGAGCTCCCTGATCGGCGGTGACTGGTACGACGCGCTGGAACTGCCGGACGGCAGGACCGTCCTCACGGTCGGCGATCTGACCGGCCACGGCATCCAGGCCACCTCGGCCATGGCGATGCTCCTGGGCGCGCTGCGCGGAATGGCCGTGGCCGGCATCGAGCCCGGGGCCCTCATGGGGCATCTCAATCAGTTACTGGAATCCTCCGCCCAGCCCGCTCTCGGCAGTGCGGTGTGCTGCCGTTTCGATCCGGCCACCGGCACCCTCGCCTGGTCACAGGCGGGGCACCCCGCACCACTGCTGTTCCGCAACGGAGAGGGGCGCCCGCTGCCGCCACCGGACGGCGTCCTGCTCGGCGCGGCTTCCGGGGTCGCGTACGAGCAGGACGAAGTACACCTGCTGCCCGGTGATGTGCTGATACTGCACACCGACGGGCTGAACCGTCTCAGCGACCGGGGTGCGGCCCCGGACGCGCTGCTTGCCCTCGCACCGCACTTCGCGCAGGCCCGTACGGCACAGGAGTGCGTACGGACGGTCGTCGCGGAGTTCGGTGGCACCGAGCGCCTGGACGACGCGTGCGTGCTGATCGCCCGCATCGGGGCGTAGAGCACGGCGACGCGCGCGCGGACACGTGGAACACCGGACACGGCGCAGTACGCAGGAGGGCGAACGGCCTACGGCTGCGGTGCCCGGACAACCGGTGGCCGGACTGTGGTCGGTCGGACAGGTGATGGTCGGGGTGTCCTCACTACGGCGCCCGCATGTCAGATCTGCGACGAGCGCCTTGGCCGCTTGATGATGGAGCTCTGCGGCAGGGCGAGCTTGATCTCCTCGCGCAGGTCCTCGATCTTCGCGTAGCCCGCGAACCGGCCCGTCAACCGGTACATCTCGCGCAGCCGGTCCCAGGTACGGTGCGAGGAGGTCTCCCCCATCGTCACCAGGGCGAGCCGCGCATAGCGGTCGGCCTGCTCGGGATCGTCGGCGATGAAGCACGCCGAGGCGAGTGAGATGTAGTCGAAGATCCTGGACCGCTGGCGCCCGTTGGCCCGAAGCTCCAGAGCCTGCTTGGCGTGGCGCTGAGCCACGATCGCCACCGAAGGATCGTGTTCGGCGAGCGTACGGAACGCCAGGGCCTGCATGCCGTGCAGATCCGCCTCGTCGAACAGCTGCATCCAACTGGGCGGCGGCACATCGCTCTTGTCCGATACGAAGAGCTCCTCGGCCTTGCCGAGCGTCCGGCGCATGGCCTGGCCGCGGCCCATGGACGCCTGCGCCCAGGCCTCGATGGTGTGCAGCATGGCCTGGGTTCGCGGCAGCACCATGTCTCCGGAGCCGGACTTGGCGAGCTTCATCAGGTCCAGGGCGTCGTCGGGACGGCCCAGGTGGACCATCTGACGGGCCGCCCTGGAGAGCGCCTCGCCTGCGCGCGGGCGGTCGCCGCCCTCGCGCGCCGCGTGGGCGGCGATGACGAAGTACTTCTGGGCGGTCGGTTCGAGACCGATGTCGTGGGACATCCATCCCGCGAGTACGGCGAGATTGGCCGCGACGCCCCAGAGGCGGCGCTGCAGATGTTCGGGGTGACGGAAGGCGAGCATGCCGCCCACCTCGTTGAGCTGGCCCACCACGGCCTTGCGCTGGAGTCCCCCGCCCCGGGACGCGTCCCAGGCGCGGAACACCTCGACGGACCGTTCTAGCGCCTCGATCTCCTCCGACCCGATGGGCGCGGCCTCGTACCGGTCGAAACCGGCCGGGTCCGCGTACAGGGGGTCGTCGGTCCTTGGGGCATCGGCCGCCAGTACAGGGTCGGTGTGCAGCCAGTCGTGCATGGGGCCGGTGATGGTCGATCCTGCGGCGAGCGCGGCGCCCGCGCTCACCAAGCCGCGTCGGTTGAGCATGAGGTCCATTCCCGTGAATTCGGTGAGGACCGCTGCCGTCCGCTCGGGCGCCCAGGGAAGTCCGTCGGGATTGTGCTGCTTCCCGGCCTCCCGCTGTTTCCCCGCACGCCCGCGTCGGCCGAACCCGAGGTCCTCGATGGTCACGACACGACCGAGCCGCTCGGTGAACAGGGCAGCCAGCACTTTGGGCACGGGATCGCGGGGGGACTCCCCCATATCGATCCAACGCCTCACCCGCGAGGTGTCGGTGGCCAGCTGCGGATGGCCCATGGCCGCCGCCTGCCGGTTCACCATTCTCGCGAGTTCGCCCTTGGACCAGCCGGCAAGGCCGAACAGGTCGGACAGGCGGGTGTTGGGTTCTCCGGTCACTTCAAGCCCCCAGGTTCTCGGCTGTGTTGACAGTAGCCCCCTGTCAGATGCCTTGCGACTATTCGCCAGGGTTCGCCAGGGTGCGCCAGATGGTCTGCTACCCGCGGTCCGATGTCAGGTAGGAAAGCGCCACCCCGCCCGGCAGCCCTAGGTACTCCCCAGGGTGCCGAACGGCCGCCGGCCGGGGCGGTGCACGCAACTTGTCGGCGCACGAAGGGATCTGTCTCGCCCATGTACACAGCATCGTCCTCCGTGACCGCCCCGCCCCGGCCGCTTCGTCCCCTGGGGGCGAGCGGCGGGCCGTACCTCGCACCGCATGCCGGTCCGCCGGTACCCGGCATGGTTCGGCCGCGGCGGCCGGCGGGGCTGGGCGGCCCGCCTCTCAGCGGGCGGCTGGACCTGTCCGGCCCGCAGGGCGCTCAGCTGAGGATGGCGATCGCCTCGGTGCACCGGATCTGTCCGGAGTTCAATCCGGTCCAGGTGCTGCGCCGCAGCGGCCGTTCGGTGCTCCTGGTCGGCTCCACCGGTCGCACCACTGCGGTCGCCAAGTGTTTACTGGACCACTCCCCCGCATGGTCGGAGCGGTTCCGTCACGAAATAGCTGCATATCGTGCGTTCGTCCGGCACCGCCCGCCGGTGCGGGTGCCTCGGCTCATCGCGGCCGACCCGGAGAACTGCACTCTGGTGATCGAACGGATGCCCGGCCGGGTGGCTGCGCTGACCCGGCACCCGTCGGAGGCGCCACCCCGTGCGGATGTGCGGGCCGCGCTCGGCGCGATCAGCCGGGTCAATGCCTGGCGGCCGGCTCCGGGGCTCTTCGACGCACCGCTGGACTACGCCTCGCGAATCGCCCGCTATCACGAGCTGGGGCTGTTCACCGACCGTGATCTGGGCGATCTGCAGAAGCTGCTGCACGGTCTGGCGCATGCGGGCGGCCGTCAGGGCATGGGGCAGTTCTGTCACGGCGACGCGCTGCTCTCCAACATCCTGCTGTCGCCCACGGGTCCGGTGCTGGTGGACTGGGAACACGCGGGCTGGTATCTGCCGGGCTACGACCTGGCGACGCTCTGGGCGGTCCTGGGCGACGCACCGGCCGCGCGGCGTCAGATCAGCCAGCTGGCGCAGGCCGCGGGGCCTGCGGCGCGGGATGCGTTCCTGGTAAACCTGATGCTGGTGCTGACTCGGGAGATCCGTACGTACGAGACGGCTGTCCAGCGGGCCATGCGGGAGCCGGCGCCTGCGGGAGCCGGTCAGGACCGGCCGGGTGTGCTCTCGTCGAGCGAGGAGCAGCGGCTGCTGCTGCGTCGGCTGCACGACGACTGCGCGATGGCCCGCCGGGCCGTACGTGCCGCGGTCGGCACTCGCTGACCCTGCCCCGGGGGACGCGCGCTGCGGGTCCGGTGCCGACACACCGGGCCCGCAGCGCGCTGTTGTGTTGTTTCCTCCGGCCCGTGCGCGGTCGGTCAGGGGCTCTTGAAGTCGACTGCGTCCACGTCGAACGAATTGTCCTGCGGGGACGTGAAGACGAGATACAACTTGTGGGTGCCCTTCAGTTCCTGGACGGGCACGGCCGGGGTTGCCTGGTAGTTGTCCCAGCCACCCGTGTTGGGGACCGGGGTGGTGGCGAGCAGAGGACCGTCGGGGGCGTCCGCGCGCAGTTCGATCGCGCCGACCCCGTACGGTGAGGAAAGCCGGTAGCTGACCGTGCCGATGCCTTCGACGCTCATCGGGTCGAAGGCGACCCAGTCGCCGTTGGAGACATCTCCGATCCGTTTGCCGTTCTCGGCGCCTTCCTGGGCGACGATCCGGGTGCCGGACTGGGCGTCGTAGTACTCCGCCTGCTTGTGCTTCGGCTGGAGCACGGCGCGACCGTAGCCGGTGAGGGCGGAGACGCCGTCGCCGCCCTTGTCCGTGTACTTGGCGTTGAGTACATAGGTGAGGTCCGCGCCTTCTGGGTGGCCGCCCAGGTCTCCGGTGTCCACGGTGCCTTCACAGCCGGGGATGTCGGTGGTGGGGTGCTCGTGGTCGTCGTGTCCGAGTGCCGGGTTGACGGTGACCTTGGAACAGTCGACCGGACCGTCCTCGGGATCGGTGACCGTGACCTTGTACGGGATCTTGTCGCCGAACTCGATGAGTTTGCCGCTGACGGGGAAGTCGATGGTCACCTTGGGGGCGGTGTTGCCTGCGGTGACGGGGATGTTGGCGTAGCCGGACTTGCCGGTGGAGTCGGTGACTTTGAGCTGGGCGGCGAAGTCGCCCTTGACCGTGTAGGTGTGGCTGGGGTTCGCGTCGGTGGAGTCGTAGGTGCCGTCGCCGTCGAAGTCCCAGGCGTAGCTGAGCGTGTCGCCGTCGGGGTCGTTGCTGCCCTCGCTGGAGAAGTCGACCTTCAGCGGTACGGGGCCGTCAGTGGCGGAGGCGGCGGCCTTGGCGACCGGCGCCCGCTGTCCCTGTGCGTAGTCGATGCGGTAGAGCCCGGAGTCGTTGTTGCCGCCGCCGAAGGAGCTGCCCCATTCGAGGACGTAGAGCGATCCGTCGGGGCCGAACGTCATGTCCATCGGCTTGTTGAACTTCTGGGAGGACAGGAAGTCATTGATCTTCAGGAGTTTCTGGTCCTTGTCGAAGCGGACTTCCTTGACGAAGTTGCGCGACCACTCGTAGAAGAAGCCTGCGCCCTCGAAGTAGGCGGGGAATTTCGTGGTGGACGGGTTCTTCTTGTCGTAGTGGTAGACGGGACCGCTCATAGGGGCCGAGCCGCCGCTGCCGACCTCGGGAAATTCGTTGGATTCGCCGTAGCCGTACCAGATCTCCGGCTGCTGGATCGGCGGGAGCTCGGTCAGACCGGTGTTGTTGGGCGAGGGGTTGACCGGGTTGGCGCAGTCGAACTTGGGGCCGATTTCCTTGGTGTCCGGGTTGTAGGGGGCATAGGCCTGGTTGTTGCCGTGGCAGAACGGCCAGCCGAAGTTGCCGGCCTTCTTGATGACGTTGTACTCGACGAGGCCTTCGGGCCCACGGTCGGTGGTCGGCAGTCCGCGGTCGGGGCCGTAGTCGGAGGCGTGAACGTAGCCGGTCTTGGGGTCGACGGTGAAGCGGAACGGATTGCGGAAGCCCATCGCGTAGATTTCGGGGCGGGTCTTGGCCGTTCCCGGGGCGAAGAGGTTGCCCTTGGGAATGGTGTAGCCGCCGGAGTCCTTCGGCTTGATGCGCAGGATCTTGCCGCGCAGGTCGTTGGTATTGCCCGCGGTGCGGGCGGCGTCCAGCATCTGCTTGCCCTCGCGCCAGTCGAGCGGGGCGTAACCCTGCCAGTTCGGGTCGAGGTTGGGCGGAGTGTCGTCGCCGACGCCGAGGTAGAGCGTGCGGTCGGGGCCGAACTCGACGGCGCCTCCGGTGTGTCCGGGCTCCGGGAACGTGCGGTCGCGGTAGGCGGGGACGTCGATGAGCTTCTTCTCGCTGGTGAGTTCGAGACTGTTGCCCTTGACCGTGAACCGGGAGAGCCGGTTGACGTCCTCGGTGGCGCCTGCGGGGGCGTAGTAGAGGTAGATCCAGTGGTTCTTCTTGAAGTCCGGGTCGAGTTCCATGCCGACCAGGCCGTCCTCACCGCCGGTGTAGACATCGAGCTTCCCGGCGGTGGTGGTGGCATGGGTCGCCGGGTCGTAGATGTTCACCTCGCCGCTGCGCTGGATGTAGAAGACGCGGCCGTCCTTGGCGACATCGAGCTCCATCGGGTCGGCGGTGTTGTCGTCGAGAGTGACCTTCTCGTAGCCGCTCCAGACGGTGCCGCCGCAGTCGCCGGGCTTGTTGCCCGCGGCCCACTTGACGCCGCCGATGACATGGGTGCGGAAGGCGGCTTCGCTGTACGAGGCCGTGTCGTGGCCCATGGCGGTTGCCCAGACCCTGCCGCCCTCGGTGTTGCGGCACCAGGAGATGGGGTGGTCGGCGCCCATGGCGGATCCGCCGGGGTTGTACGTGGTTTCGTCGGCGGTGACCAGGACGTGGACGTCACCACGGGGGTTCTTGTCGAAGTTGTACCACTCCTCGGGGCGCTCCCAGCGTTCCGGGAGTCCTGCGGTGGAGGGGTGGACGCGGTCGGCGACCTTGGCGGTGCCCTGAAGGACTCCGGGTGAGTGGGCGGGCATGTGGACGCCGCCGTTGATGGCCTCGTCCCACCAGGGGAAGGTGTCCTCGATCCCCATGTCGAGGGTGTTGTGGACGGCGACTACGCCGCCGCCGTTGCGTACGTACGTCTGCATGGCTTCGCGCTGGGCGTCGGTGTCCCAGACCATGCCGGAGTTCTGCAGCATGACGATGACGTCGAAGTCCTTGAGCAACGCGTCGTCGAAGACGGCGGGGTCGGCGGTCTCGACGAGTTCGAAGTTGTTGGCGGCCGCCTCTTCCTTGAACATCTGGATGCCGGCGGGAATGGAGGCGTGCACATAGCCGACGGCGCGGGTGAAGAGCAGGGCACGGAAGGCGGGGGCCTTACCGGTGGTGGCTGCGGTCGCGGGCAGCGCGGTCAGCGCGAGTAGCAGTGCGCTCACTAACGCGATGAACGTATGCCGTATGTCACGAGCATGACAGTCCCATCGTTGACGGCTCACGAGCGGGTCCTCTCTGCGGGTCGTGGACGAGCGGGGTCAGGGGGTGGTTTCGAGGGCACGGCGCAGAAACGCCAGGCCGTCGGTCGCGATGGTGTCCTGGGTGTCGGCGAGCGGCCGCCAGACGGAAGCGGCGACCGCTATGGCGTCGTTGTGCGCGGTGAACGACTCGATGCAGAGCGGACCGCGGTAGCCGCTCGTGATGAGTGCGGTCAGGAAGCCGGGCCAGTCGAGGGAGTCGGCGCCGGGGGCGCCCCGGTCGTTGGCGCACACCTGGACATGGACGATGCGGCCGGCAGCACGGCGTACGGCGTCGGGCAGGGAGCGTTCCTCGATGTTCTGGTGGTACACGTCGAGCGCGAGGCCGATGGTGTCCTCGGGTAGCCCGGTCAGTGCCGCGAGGGTCTGGTCGACGGTGTTGAGCAGGCTCGTCTCGTACCGGTTGAGGGGCTCCACGGCGATGCGCACACCGGCGGCGTGTGCGTGATCGACGACCGGGGCGAGGTTCTCCCGTAACTCCTCGTACGCCGCGGTGCGTTCGGTGCGGTCCATTCGCCAGGTGCGGCCGACCGCCGTGTACACGGGTCCGGCGACGGTGGGGGCGTTCACAGCCTGGGCTGCGTCGATGCAGCGATGCAAGTAGTCCTGGGTGACCCGGACGGTCTGCGGATCGGTGCGGACGAGATTGCGCTCGGGCGGCATGACGGCGATCACGGCGGCGACTGCGAGACCGGATGCGTCGAGGAGTCTGCCGACAGATGCGGGTGCCCAGTCCCGTTCGTTCTCCAGCGGGATCTCGACACAGTCGAAGCCCCACGCGGACAGGCGCGGCAGAGCGTCACCGAGCGCTTCGTATGTCACCGGCGAGTGCCAGATCCAGGGATTCGCGCCGAGCGGGAAAGCGGCGGCACTCACTTCTTGCCTCCCCACTTCTCCGGGAAGCCGGGGAGGTTCTCGCAGCCGCACATCGCGTAGTGCAGTGGCGGCATGCCTGGCTTGAGGTACTGGTCCAGGGTGTCCTGGGTGACGGTGGGCTGCGGAAGCTTCCACTCCTTGGGGACCTGCTCCCCCTTGAGAATCCTCAGCGCGGCGATGACGGGCGTACGCCACTGGAAAGTGGGGTACGACGGGGCGATCGCGGTGAGCTTCTTCTCTTTCCATACCTGGAGGAAGTCCTGCTGGTCCTCGCCGGTGATCGGCGGTACGTCCTTGCCGGCGTCCTCGAAGGCTTCGACAGCGGCGACGGAGGTCGCTCCGGAGTCCATCCAGACGCCGTCGATATCGCCGTTGCGGGTGATCGCGTCGGTGACGATCGCCTTGGTCTTGGCCGGGTCGCCGTCGGTGAACTTCACGTCCACGACGTCGAGTCCGCTCTTGTCGAGCGCAACCTTCGCCGCCGACCAGCGGGTCTCCAGCACATCGACGCCGGGGGAGATCCGCAGGGCGAGAATCTTCCCCTTGGGCTTCACCTTCTCGACGAGGAAGTCGGCGGCGACCGCCCCGTAACCGTAGCCGCCGATCGGGTTGATGAAGGTGACGGCGCACTCCGTCTCGACACCCCGGTCGAAGACGATCACGGGCACCTTTCCGCAGGCCTGCTCGACGGCAGGGGTGAGGGTGGCCGTGGTGTTCGGCGAGACGATCAGGACGTCACAGCCCTGACCGGCGAGCTCCTGGATGTCGGAAATCTGCTTGTCGTCCTTGCCCTGCGCGTCGAGCACGGTGAAGTCGGTGATCTCCTTGTGGAGTGCGACCTCGGCCTGCATGTCCTTCAGGCCGACCTGGCGCCAGGGGTTGAAGACTCCGGCGTTGGACAGACAGAGGTGGATTCCGCCGGGGCCCTTCTTCTTGTACTGCGTGGTGTCGACGAGCTGCGGCTGGAGCATCTGCTCCCACGGCTTGCCTGCGGGGCCCTGCGGGGACTCCTTGGCGAGGGCGAGCTGGCGGTCGTATTCGACCTGGTCGAAGAAGTTCGACTGCCGGCCGGTACCCGGGTCGCCCGCGGTGCCGCTCGCTGCTCCGGCAGGCGCGTCGGGCGGTGCGTCGCTCGTGCAGCCGGCGAGCAGGGCCGCGCCGAACAGAGCGGCGAGGGGCACGAGTGCGTGTCGGATCTTTCGCGTGCTCATGAGGGTTTCTCTCCCGAGGGCTCGGTGCCGCGGCGGCGCAACCGGGACCAGTCGGCTGCGCCGATGGCGACGGCTGCGATGACAATCACGCCTTGCACGGTCGATTCCAGGGCGCCGGAGACGCCCTGGAGATTGAGCAGGGTGAACAGCGCCTGGAGCGAGAAGGCTCCGGCCATCGCCGCGACGACGGAGCCGCGCCCGCCGCCGAGCATCACGCCGCCCAGGACGACGGCGGTGATCGCCTCGAACTCGTAGCCACGGCCGGCCTGCGCCGAGACTCCGGAGAATCCGCCGATGAGAACGGCGGCGAGTGCGGCCGCGGTGCCGGAGAGGATGAAGGCGATGGTGCGGGCGCGCGCGACCCGGACTCCGGCCAGGCTCGCGGCGCGTTCGCTGTCGCCGGTGGCGAGAAGCGTACGGCCGAAGTCGGAACGCATCAGGCGTACGGCGAGGAGGCCCGCAACGACGCACACGAGGACGGCCCAGGGCAGCCAGCCGAACGCGGTGCCGCGCCCGAGCCGGCGAAATGCCGCAGGCAGCGCGCCGTGCGGGGAACCGCCGGTCCAGAAGAAGACGGCGCCTTCGAGGATCAGCATCATGCCGAGCGTGGTGATGAACGACGGCACTCGCAACAGGGTGGTGATCAGTCCGCTGACGAGACCGGCAAGGGCTCCGGCCAGCAACAGGATCACGGTGACGAGCAGCCAGGGTGCGCCCGGGAACGAGCCGTACAGTTCGGCGGCGACGACCACTCCGGCAGTGACGATCGCTCCGACGGACAGGTCGAACTCCCCGCACACGATGACCAGATACTGACCTGCTGCGAGGATGACGAGAGGTGCGGCGCGCTTGATGAAGGAGAGGAAGCGGTCGGGTTCGTAGAAGCCCGGGTCGGTGAGGGCCAGCGCGGCAAGGAGACCGGCGAGCAGGATGTAGACGGGTGTGCCGGTGGTGAGGGCACTCAGGACGCGGCGGCCGGCGGGTGCCTGTGCACTGGTCATGCGGTCCTCTCCTGCGAGGTGCGGCGGCCTCGTGCGTACAGGGCGACCGCCACGATGATGACGACGCCTCGGACGACGTTCTTGAAGAACGGGTCGACGGCGAGCTGGTTGAAGACGCTGTCGAGCACGGCGAGGACAAGGACTCCGCCGAGGGTTCCCGCCACTCCCCCACGGCCCCCGGCAAGCGCGGTGCCGCCGAGAACGACGGCGGCTATGGACTCCAGGTCGTAGCGGGCCTCCGTGCCGGCCCAGGGAGCTCCGGCACCGAGCCGGGCTGCGAGGAAGAGGGCCGCGGCGCCGACACAGAGTGAGCACAGGACATGGGCGGTGACGACGGTGCGTCGGGTGCGGACCCCGGAGAGCCGGGCCGCGTGCTCGTCACCGCCGGTTGCGTACATGTGGTGGCCGAGCCGGCTGCGGCGGGTGATGAGCCAGAGAGCGGCCGCGACCGCGAGAAGCAGGAAGAGGGAGACGGGGACCGGTCCGATTCGGTCGTAGCCGAGGTGCTGGACGGAGGCGGGGACCCTGCCCGCCGGTCCGGTGTAATGGTCCTCGATCCAGCCGCGCAATATGAAGGCGGTGCCGAGGGTGGCTATGAAGGCGTTGACCTTGAGGCCGGTGACGATCAGTCCATTGGCCAGGCCGACGGCGGCGCAGAGGGCGAGGACGGCAAGGATCGCCACGGGAACGCTGCCGCTCTCCATCGTTTCCGCGGCGACGAGGGTACCCAGGCTGATGAGGTAGGCAACGGACAGGTCGAGTGATCCGGTGAGAATGACGACGGACTGACCGACGGCGACGAGACCGAGGGCGACGCAGTTCTGCAGGATCGTCACCACGTTGGTGACGGTGAGGAAGTCCCCGCCGCGGGCGGCGACGACGACCCAGCCGAGAACGGTGACAGCGAGGGCAGCGAGCCAGACTCCCGCTACGGGGCCGGTGAGGCGCAGCTCGGCTCTCCGTCCCGGGCCGGTGCGGTACCGGGTCTTCAGGTCGGGCCGGAGTACGGTCATGCAGCGCCCTCCCGCGTACGGTCGCCACCGGTGGCGACGCGCATGACGGCCTCTTCCGTGGCTCCGGCGGGAAGTTCGCCGGCGAGGCGGCCTTCCGACATGACGAGGATGCGGTCACTCATGCCGATCAGCTCGGGCAGTTCGGAGGAGACGATCAGTACGGCGAGGCCCTCGCTTGCCAGTTCCCGTACGAGGGTGTGGATGGCTGCCTTGGCGCCGACGTCGACGCCGCGGGTCGGTTCGTCGAAGAGGAGCACTCGGGGACGGGAAGCGAGCCATTTGGCGATGACGACCTTCTGCTGATTGCCGCCGGACAGATACTGGACCTGCTGGTCCTCGCCGTGAGCCTGCAGGCGTACGCGTTCCAGCAGCGCGGTCACCTCGCGGTCCGCGCGCGGTCTGCCGCGGGCGGGCACGGCCCGGGTCACGAGCAGCGTGTTGTCGGTCACGGACTGGCGCAGAGCGAGGCCTTCGGCCTTACGGTCCTCGGTGACCAGGGCGATTCCGGCCCGGACGGCGTCCCGGGGGCGGGACGGGCGAAGTGGTTTTCCGTCGACGGTCATGATGCCCGTGGTGAAGGGGGCGACACCGAAGAGGGCACGGGCGAGGGAGGTGCGACCGGAGCCCTGGAGACCGGCGACGCCGACGACCTCACCGGCCCGCAGAGTCAGATCGATACCGGAGATCCGGGCGTTGCCGCCACCGCTGACGGTGAGCCTCTCCGCGCCCGCCTCACCCGGGCGGGCGCGGGGCGGGTAGTAGGCGCCGAGTTCCCGCCCGACCATGGCGCGGACGACCGTGCCGGGGTCGGTGTCGCGAGTGTTGAGCGTGGCGACGCGGCGGCCGTCCTTGAGGACCGTGATGCGCTGCGAGAGATCGAAGACCTCGCGGAGCCGGTGCGAGATGTAGAGGATGCCGAGCCCACGGGCGGTCAGTCGGCGCACCAGTGAGGCGAGTTGTTCGACCTCGTGACCGGCGAGCGCGGCGGTGGGTTCGTCCATCACCAGGATCCGGACGTCGGAGGCGAGGGCCTTGACGATCTCGACGGTCTGCCGGCGTGCGACGGACAGTTCGTGGACGGGGGTCCGCGGGGTGATACCGGTCTCGCCCAGCTCGGCGAGGAGCTCGGCGGTACGCCGCTCCATGGCACGCCGGTCGACGAGTTTGTACCGGGTCGGTTCACGGCCGAGGAAGACGTTCTCGGCGACGGTGCGGTGCGGGAGCAGCGCAAACTCCTGGTGGATGATGCCGATCCCGGCGGCCTGGGCCTGCGCCGGATGACTGAAGGAGTACGCGGTTCCGTCGATGGTGAGGGTCCCCTCGTCGGGTAGGTGCTCGCCCGCGAGGATCTTCATCAGCGTTGACTTTCCTGCGCCGTTCTCCCCCACCAGGGCATGCACCTCTCCGGCTTCGAGGTCGAGCCCCACCCCTTGGAGCACACGCACCCCAAGGAAGCTCTTGGACACACCGTGCATCGTCAGCATCGAATGGCTCCTCGCTCAGCGGTCTGCAGAGCAGAGTCGTGACATGCCTTAGGACTGTCAAGGTCTCAAGTGCCTTTGATTTCAATCCACTTGTCGCAGACTTATGCCGATGGTCGAACGGAGAACGCCTTGTGAGCAGCGAAAGTCGTCCTTAGGGTGACTGTCATGTCTTCGCCGTCGGATCGCACATCCGCTGCCACCTCGCACTCGCCGGGTGAGGTGCTCGCGCTGATCAGTTCAGGGGCGGTGGCGACCCGTGCCGATATCGCCCGGATCACCGGGATGGCCCGTTCGACCGTCTCCCAGCGGGTGGACGCGCTGATCGGGCACGGTCTCGTGGACGAGGACGCCGACGGCGGTTCCACCGGCGGCCGCCCGCCGCGCCGACTGGCGCTGCGCACCCGTGAACACGCGGTGGCCGGGGTGGATCTGGGAGCCTCCCACTGCAGGGTGGCCCTGATGGACATCGGTGGCGCCACTCTGGCGGTGCAGGAGGAACCACTGTCGATCGGTGACGGACCGGACTCCGTACTGCGGCACGTGGAGCGGACCGTGCGCACCCTGCTCGACGAGGCGCACCGGAAGCCTGAAACGCTGCGGTCCATCGGCGTCGGGGTACCGGGCCCGGTGGAATTCTCCACCGGCCGACCTGTCGATCCGCCGATCATGCCGGGCTGGCACCAGTATCCGATCCCGGAGTTCTTCGCCGCCCGGTTCGGGGTGCGGGCACTCGTCGACAACGATGTGAACGTGATGGCGCTGGCCGAGCAGCGCCGTGCGTTCCCGGACTGCCGCTACCTGTTGTACATCAAGGTCGGTACGGGGATCGGCTGCGGGATCGTCGCGGACGGCCAACTGCACCGGGGTGCACAGGGCTGTGCCGGCGACATCGGACATATCCGGGTCGCGGACCTCGACGATCCGTGTCGGTGCGGCAATTCGGGCTGCCTGGAGGCAGTCGCGGGCGGTGCGTCACTGGCGGCGAAACTGGTCGGTCTGGGACTGGACGCGACGTCGGGAAGCGATGTGGTGCGGCTGGTGCAGTCCGGGAACCGGGACGCCGTAAGGATGGTGCGCGAGGCGGGGAGGGCGGTCGGCGAGGTACTCGCCGCTCTGGTGAACTTCTTCAATCCGGACACGGTGGTGGTGGGGGGCGCACTGGCCGCCGTCCACGACCAGTTGCTCGCGGGGGTACGCGAGGCGGTCTATCGGCGCTCGCATCCGCTGGCCACGCAATTGCTGCGGATCGAGCCGAGCCGTACGGGTGAGAATGCGGCCGCGGTGGGGGCGGGCATTCTCGCGATCGAGCACGCACTGTCTCCCGCCCAGGTGAACCGCCAGGTCGCGGGCTGACAGAGGCCGGGGCAGCCGGGTCCGTGACCGAACGGCCTCAAGTGCCCCTCCGTGTACGGATACCGTGCACGGAGGGGCACGAGTCACGCGGCCACGCGGTCACGCGGTCACGCGGTCACGCGGTCACGCGGTCACGCGGCCACGCGGTCACGCGGTCACGCGGTCACGCGGGAATCATCAGGTCCCACCGGGCCTCGAACAGTGCGCACCGGCACTCCGCCCAACTCCCGTCGCTGACGCCCGCTCCCCGGCCGCGACGCACTCCTGCTGGGTCCCGTACGAGCCCGCAACGTCCCAGCCCTGCGCCCCGACCTCGGAGGCGGCAGCGACCGAGGCAGTCGCGACGGTGACTGCGGCTCCGACGTCCGTGGTCGCGAGCGCCGTGGCAACGCCCATCGCCGCAGCGGCGGCGGTCCTGGTCAGCTTGTGCATGAAGGCCTCCACGCTGTTCGGATGCGCGCAATCCCTGGTGCTGCTGCCACGACGCCCTCTGCGGTCTCAGCGCGTCCGCACGATGTCCACGTCGGATGCCTTCACAAAGGCGACCCGGTGGCCGATCTGCACCGTCACGTACTTCTCCTTGCCGCGGAAGTACGAGTGGTCGAGCGGGTACGAGGCGTCGATCGTCGGGGCGTAGAAGAAGCCTGTGGGTGCCTCACCGCCGCCGGGATAGGACTGACCGGCCTTGATGGTGTACTGCAGCGGCGAGCCCACCCGCTGGTCCGCGAAGTCCGCGGGGTACTCGGACTTCTCCGGGTACGCCACCCCGTACACCGGCACCTCCGTACGGCCCGCCTTCGGCCTGACCACGTAGCCGGAGGTGGGTGTGGTGGTCCGGGTGTGGGCCGGGGACTGGAACCACGCCTTCTGGCCGTACCACCAGATCGCCGTCCAGCCGGGGGCGTGGTCCGCGACGACGGCCTGCTGGGTGGCGCTGATCTTGCTGCCCCAGTCGGCGGCGCAGTTCGTGCCGGGCGAGCCGTCGGTGTGCAGGCCGGGGTCGGAGAAGAGCGGTGCGTCGGTGGACGGTGCGGTGTGGAGCGGGACGGCGCTGGAGCCCTGGACCGGCAGGTCGACGCCCTTTTCGCAGTCGCGGAACGCCTGCTTGTTCTTCTTGAAGTCCGGGTTGACGGTGATGAGTTCGCTGCTCCTGGGGGCGCTCGGCACGGTGGGCTTGCCGAGCAGCGCCATGAAGTGGTTCCAGTCCCAGTACGTGCCCGGGTCCCAGTGCATGTTCTTGGTGCCGGACGCGCTGGTGGGCGGCACACCGTCGTGGCCGATGATGTGCTGGCGGTCGAGCGGGATGTCGTACTTGGCGGCGAGGTAGCGCACCAGCTTGGCGGTCGAGCGGTACATCTCGGGGGTGTACCACTTGGCGCCCTCGACGGCGACGCCCTCCTGCTCGATGCCGATGGAGTGGCTGTTGACGTACCAGTTGCCCGCCTGCCAGGCGACGTCCTTGCCCTTGACCATCTGGGTGACATGACCGTCGCCCGAGCGCACCACGTAGTGGGCGGAGGTCTGCTTCAGCGGGTTCTGGAAGATCTTCAGGGTGGTATCGAAGTCTTCCTCGGTGTCATGCAGAACAATGAATCTGATCTTGTTGGTGTGCGGCCGGTCCGAGGTGTCGTAGTTCCCGTACGTCTCCTTGTCGGCCGGGTCACCCGTCTGCTGGTAGGCCGCCGGTACCCAGTCGCATTCGAGGCCGCGCGGGCATTCCGGCCGCACCCCGTCCGCACCGGCCTGCGCTGCGGGACTGAGCAGCGCCATGCTCAGTGCGCCGACCGTGGTCAACGCGAGTGCGAGTCCGGTCCTCTGCTTGGACGTCATGACAACCCTTCTTGGAGCCGTGCGTGATCCGATCTCACTGTTCCGTTGCGCGCACACTCTCTGACCTGAGGTGATAGCGCGTCAAGAGTTCAGTGGAGGTCGCAGGTCGAGCCAGTGGACCAGACCACTGGCAGGGTGCCTGACCTGCGGTCGGAAAGTATCAACCGGTTTCTGACGCCGCCTCGTTACCTTGGCTCAACGGGGCGGTGGGCCGACCGGCGACATGCGCTCGCACGCCTTGAACGAGCGCACTTTTTATGTGACTAATCCCGGATGTGCGTGCCCCGAACGGCCGAAGGGTAGTGCTCGCGCGGACACGACCGGTCCGTGCGACGTACGCACGGAGACATCGGAAAGGCCGGACGCACATGGCTCAGCCCTTCACCCTGCCGGACTTCTACGTTCCGTATCCGGCGCGGCTCAACGCCCATGTCGAGGAGGCGCGACAGCACACCAAGAAGTGGGCGCGCAGCATAGGGATGCTGGAGGGTTCGGGTATCTGGGAGGAGAAGGACCTCGACTCCCACGACTACGCGCTGCTGTGTGCGTACACCCACCCCGACTGCTCGTCCGAGGCCCTCTCACTGGTCACCGACTGGTACGTGTGGGTCTTCTTCTTCGACGACCATTTCCTGGAGCTGTTCAAGCGCACCCCCGACCGCGAGGGCGGCAAGCGGTATCTGGACAGGTTGCCGGCGTTCATGCCGATGGACCGTGGGGCTGAGATGCCGGAACCGACGAATCCGGTCGAGGCGGGGCTGGCAGATCTGTGGGCACGGACGGTGCCGAGCATGTCCGACGCCTGGCGGGTCCGTTTCGCCGAGGCGACGAAGAACCTGCTCAATGAGTCGCTTTGGGAGCTCGCCAACATCAACGAGGGGCGTATCGCGAACCCTGTCGAGTACATCGAGATGCGCCGCAAGGTGGGCGGCGCCCCGTGGTCGGCGGGTCTCGTGGAGTACGCGGCGGGCGCGGAGGTCCCCGATGCGGTGGCCGACGAGCGTGCGCTGCAGGTGCTGCGGGATGCCTTCTCCGACGGCGTACATCTGCGCAATGATCTCTTCTCGTACCAGCGGGAGGTCGAGGACGAGGGCGAGAACAGCAATGGCGTGCTGGTCCTTGAGCACTTCCTCGGCTGCTCGACGCAGGAGGCCGCCGATGCGGTGAACGATCTGCTGACGTCGCGGCTGCAGCAGTTCGAGAACACGGCGCTCACCGAACTCGGTCCGCTCTGCGCGGAGAAGGGGCTGGACCCGGCGGACACAACGGCGGTGCTGGCATACGTCAAGGGGCTGCAGGACTGGCAGTCGGGCGGTCACGAGTGGCACATGCGCTCCAGCCGCTACATGAACGACGGCGGTGCCGGTGAGGCCGCGCTCGGCTTCGGTATGGCCGCGGCGTCGATCCGGTTCACACGCCGCTCGGAGACGGCCCGGCTGCGCAGCCACACCCATGTGCCGTACCAGCGTGTCGGCCCGTCCCTGCTGCCCGCCTTCGAGCTCCCGTTCGGTACGACGCTCAGCCCGCATCTGGACGGGGCGCGGGTACGGATCGTCGACTGGGCGAACCGTATGGGAATCCTGGAGGCTCAACCGGGCGTACCGGGATCGCACATCTGGGACGAGGAGCGGCTCCTCGCGACCGACCTGCCACTGTGTGCGGCGGGTCTGCACCCGGATGCGACGCCGGAGGAGCTGGATCTGTCCTCGCAGTGGCTGACGTGGGGGACGTACGGTGACGACTGGTTCCCGGTGGTGCACGGGCGGGCGCGCGACCTGGCGGGGGCCAAGCTCGCCAATGAGCGTCTGTCGCTGTTCATGCCCCTTGACGGGTCCGCGACGCCCGAGCCGGTCAACGCCCTGGAGCGCGGACTCGCCGATCTCTGGGCGAAGACCTCGGCCCCGATGGACGCGGGCGGGCGCCGTGCCTTCCGAACGGCGGTCGAGGACATGACCGCGAGCTGGGTGTGGGAACTGGCGAACCAGGTGCAGAACCGTATTCCGGATCCGGTGGACTACATCGAGATGCGACGGAAGACCTTCGGCTCGGATCTCACGATGAGTCTGTGCCGGCTGGGGCACGGCAGGAAGGTGCCGGAGGAGATCTACCACAGCGGTCCGCTGCGTTCACTGGAGAACGCTGCGTCGGACTACGCGTGTCTGCTCAACGACCTGTTCTCGTACCAGAAGGAGATCGAGTACGAGGGTGAGGTGCACAACGGCGTCCTGGTGGTGCAGAACTTCTTCGGTGTGGACTATCCGACCGGGGTGGCCATCGTGCACGACCTGATGAAATCGCGGCTGCGACAGTTCCTGCACGTCGCCGAGCAGGAACTCCCCGTGCTGTACGACGACTTCGAGCTGGACGCGGCGGCGAGGGAGATCCTGGCCGGGTACGTGCAGGAGCTCAAGCACTGGATCGCGGGCATCTTGATCTGGCACCGGGGCTGCCGGCGCTACCGCGAGCAGGACCTGCGGCGGGGCACCGGCACCCCGTGGCACCTCAGCGGTCCCACGGGGCTCGGTGTCTCGGCGGCGCGGGTGACCGCGCTGTTCGCTCAGCCCTCGGCCAGCAGCGTGTAGCGCCCGCCCGCACGCGCTTTGAAGACCTTCTGGCCGCTCGCGAACAGCGAGCTGCGGAGGGTTACTTCGCGGTTTCGGCTCGCCGTGATCACCACACGGCGGGCCTGCCCCGCGGCCCATTCGATGTCGACGGTGAAGCCGCCTCGGGCGCGCAGCCCGCGCACCGACCCGTCCGCCCAGCTCGCCGGGAGGGCGGGGAGGATCTCGACGGCGTCGTGCTGGCTCTGCAGCAGCATCTCGGCGATGCCGGAGGTGGCCCCGAAGTTGCCGTCGATCTGGAACGGGGGGTGGGTGTCCCAGAGATTGGGCAGGGTGGAACTCTTCAGCTGTTCGGCGAGCATCTTGTGGGCGTGGTTGCCGTCGCGCAGCCGCGCCCAGAAGTTGATCTTCCATGCCTTGGACCAGCCGGTGCCGCCGTCGCCGCGTGCGCCGAGGGAGACCTTGGCTGCTTCGGCCCATTTGCTGCTGGGTTCGATCTGCCGCCCGGGGTGCAGGGCGAAGAGGTGCGAGACATGGCGGTGGTCGTCGGCCGGGTCGTCGCGGTCGGTCTTCCACTCCTGGAGCTGGCCCCAGGAGCCGATCCGCAGCCCGGGGTCGAGCCGGTCGAGGGCAGTCTCCAGGCGGCTGCGGAAGGCAGGTGCGTCACCGAGGGTGCGGGCGGCCTCCAGGGTGTTGGTGAGGAGGTCGTGGACGATCTGCTGGGACATCGCGGCGCCCGCGGTGAAGTCGCCGTGTTCGGGAGAATAGCTGGGGGTGACGACGAGCAGTCCGTCGCGCGGGTCGGTGCGCAGATTGGCCAGCCAGAATTCGGCGGCCTCCTTCATGGCCGGGTAGGCGGTGGAGCGCAGATAGTCGGTGGAGCCGTTGAACCGGTAGTGCTCGTACATCTGCTGGGTGAGCCAGGCGGCGGCCTCCGGGAACCAGAAGGCGGTGGACCAGTCGTGAACGCCGGTGAAGCCGTACGGGTTGGTCTCGTTGTGCACGACCCAGCCCGCGGTCCCGAACATCTCCTTCGCCGTCTTCCGGCCGGGGGCGCGCATCGCTTCGATGTAGCGGTCGTACGGCGCGGTGGTCTCGGCGAGGTTGGTGACCTCCGCGAGCCAGTAGTTCATCTGCAGATTGATGTTGCTGTGGTAGTCGGCGGACCACGGCGGGGTGGTGGAGTTGTTCCAGACGCCCTGAAGGTTGGCGGGCAGCGAGCCGGCCCGTGAGGAGGCGATCAGCAGGTAGCGGCCGTACTGGAAGAACAGCGCCTCCAGGGCCCGGTCGGCGGGGCTCGTACCGTCCGTGTACTGGGCGAGCAGCTGATCGGTGGGCAGGTCGGACAGTTGCTGGCCGATGTCGAGGGCGACCCGGTCGAAGAGGGCGCGGTGGTCGCGTACGTGGGTGGCGCGGACCTTCTCGTACGAGGTCCGGGCGGCGGAGTCCACAGCGGCGGTGACCGCCCTGTGCGGGTCGTCGCCGCGGTAGGAGGGGTAGCGGTCGGCGTAGTCGGTGGCTGCGGCAAGGACGAACCAGGCGCTGTCGGCTCCGGTGACGGTGAGGGTGCCGTCCGCACCGGCGGTGACGGTGCCGCCGCTGGTCCGGATGCGGATCTGGGCCTCGAAGCACAGGCCGTTGTCCTTCAGGGCGCCACGTACGGTGAGCCGGTCCCTGTCGGCGGTGGCGGTGCAGTCACTGCGGGGTGAGGTGTAGCGCAGGGTGAAGGACACCTGTCCCGGACGGTCGGCGGATAGGCGCCCCACAATGACCTTGCCCGGGTAGGAGACGAAGAACTCCCGTGTGTGGACGGCGTCTTGGTGGGTGTACGTGACGGAGGCAAGGGCGTTTCGCAGATCGAGGGTGCGCCGGTAGGAGGCGTCGGGGGCGGCCGGGGCGCTCGGCAGGTCCAGCCACAGGTCGCCGAAGACCTGGTAGGCGCCGTAACCGCGGCGCGCCTGGCCGAGCTCGGCGGCGACAGCGTCCGGGCCGAGAGCGCCCTGACTGTCGAGGCGTTCCTGTACGCCGGAAAGGGCGCCGGGCCTGGGCGCGGTCCAGTTCCCGAAGTCGTAGCCCTCGGCGGAACCGGGGCCGCCGGTCCACAGCGTCTTCTCGTTGAAGGTGAGCCGCTCGGAGGCCAGTGTTCCGTACACGCTCGCGCCGAGGGCACCGCCGCCGATGGGCAGCGACTCGCGCTCCCAGCCCGCGGCAGGGGTGCTGTACCGGAGCGTCGGTTCCGCCGATTTCTCCGAGTACGCGGAGCCTTTCGCCTCCCCTGATTCATCGGAGGTACTGGCGGCCGCCGCCGTGTCGGAAAGGGCAGGGATTCCCAGCGCGAGAACACTGGTTGCGCCTATCGCTGCCTTCACTGTGGTGCGTCGCGTCATCCCGGATGTCATGCGGACGACGGTAAAGGTCCGACGACTGCCCCGACAAGGCACATGACAAAGCGGCCCCTTGGACAGAGGCCGCCAACACTTGGACAGATGGGTTATGCATGCGCCCCCAGCCGCCCGATGTGTACGGGCGGCCGACGAAGGGACGGTTTCAGCCCTGCTGGAACAGCTCGGCGGGCAGAGGCTTCAGCAGGGTGTACAGATCGTCGGTGATCGGCCGGTCCCAGCTGGCGATGGTGACGAGCACGCCGTCGCTGCGGTCGAACTGGACGCAGGAGATCCGGCTCTCGGAGAGCTTGACGCGGCGGACGATCAGCAGGTTGTCGCCCTGCATCACGGGCATGTCCTCGGTGCCGGTGACCTCGACCGGCTCGTCGTTCTCGAGCGCGAGCAGCAGCTGGGCGACCTCGAACGGGACCTGGCCCTCCTCGGTCTCGCGGGCGGGCGAGCCCTCCGGGAGATTGCCGATGATCATCGCGGGGCCGCGGCCGCCGAACAGGTCGTAGCGCAGAAAGACGCCCTGGCAGCTCCCGTCGGGCGCGGGCAGCAGACCGGCGCCGAGGTTTCCGGGCCAGTCCCCCGGGTCCATGGCCAGGACGTCGAAGTCGGGGCCCGCGGGTGTGGCGGCGCTACGGCGGCGGAGGAAGGACATGCAGACATGTTACGTGTCCGGGCTCACGTTGCGGAGCCGGGTCTGCGCCGGCCGGGACACAGCCGGGTCCGCGGCTCGGGCTCCGGCGGGCCCGATGGCCGCACTCCGGCGGTTCCGCGGCCCGTGCTCCAACTGCACCCCGGCCCCGCCCCCGGACCTGTCCGGTGGATCTCCGCGGGCCCGCGACGCCTGGCACGGCACCTCGCCGCGTTGTCGGAGTCATCCAAGTACGCCCAGTACGAGGACGATCCTTTCGCCTTGCGATGCACCGCACCAGACGCCGCGGGCTGATCCGCAAAGATCCGCCGGACAGGCCCTGGCTAGCCGGATTCCGCGGCCAGTGCCTTCAGCACGTCGACGGCCTCGGCGGCCCGGTCGTAGGGAACGAACAAGTGGTCGTGGTGGAAGCCGGCCACCACATTGCAGCTCAGCCCGACGTCGGTAAGCGCCAGGGACACTGCGGCAGTGAGCCCTACCGCGTCCAGCGCGGAGTGGACACGCAGGGTGATCCAGCCCGCCACGTAGTCGTATCGCAGCCCGGCGGAGACGGCATCCGTCTCCGGCAGCACCATGGTGAGCCCTTCGGGCTCGGTGACCGTGACGACCGGATTGACGCCTTCGGGCATCACCCCGTCGGGCGCGGTGGTGAAGACATGGCGTCCCGGGTTCAGCTCCGGCCGCATGCCGCTCAGCAGGGTTCGAAGATCGCGCTCACCTGTCATGATCACCACGCTACGTGGCGCGGTGGCGCTCGTGGTGACGTGCGACCCGGGCGCGGTTTCCGCAGGACGGCTTGCGCCACTCCTGGCGGGGATGCCCCTTGATGAAGTAGCGCACGCAGCGTGGGGCGCGGCAGGCACGCAGGGCCGTGCGGTCCGGTCCGGCGAGGAAGCCGACGGCCGCGCGGGCAAGGGCCGCGATCTCACGGAACGCCCCTGTGCCGCGCTCACCTTCCACCGGTCTTCCCTGGCCCGGCAGGTCCGGGTGCGCGGGCCCGTGGTCGCGGAGAGCGCCGAGCAGAGCGCGGCGGACTTTCTGGCCCGGGGTGCGGGGGCCAGGGCCGAGTCGCTGCTCGGGCGGCAGAGCAGCCCGCTCGGCGACCTCGCGGAGCGCGACGCGGCGGTACGGGAATCGCTGGCGCGCCTGGAGCGGGAGCCGGCTCTCGTACCGCCGGGCTGGACGCTGCACACGGTGCGCCCGCAGAGTGTGGAGTGCCGGCAGGGCGACAAGAAGCGCAGACACACACGGTTCAACTACCGTGCTGGCGAAGACGATTGGGTGCGCGAGCTGCTGTGGCCCTGAAGAGGAGCGCCGGGCGTTCGACGCTCAGGTGAGGTCGAATTCGCCGCTGCGGGCGTTCACCACGAGGGCGCGCCATTCGACCGGGGTGAAGATCAGCGACGGGCTGCCGGGTTTTCCGGCGTTGCGCATCGCGATGAATCCTTCGACAAAGGCGATCTGGACATCGCCCGCGCCCTGACTGCCCGACCGCCAGTCCGCTTCGCTGAGACCGAGGTCCGGCTTGTCCCAGCCCGCAAAGGGCTGCCGGCTGGTGGTGCTCTCCGCCACGTCGGCTCCTCCCACTTGTCGTCCCGGGCCAGAGCCCAGCCACCGACGGCGGCCTGGGACAGGCCGCGGGCCGGGCTTCCACCGGCCCGGGACGGACCGCGGTCAGCGGGTGGGAGGCTCGGCTCCGACCAGCCACATGGAGAAGAACTGCGCCCCGCCGCCGTACGCATGGCCGAGCGCCCTTCGCGCCCCCGCCACCTGGTGCTCGCCGGCCTGTCCCCGTACCTGCAACGCGGCTTCGGCGAAGCGGATCATGCCGGAGGCGCCGATGGGATTGGTGGAGAGCACCCCGCCCGAGGGATTCACGGGCAGATCTCCGTCGAGTTCGGTGACACCGGACTCGGTGAGCTTCCAGCCCTCGCCCTCGTCGGCGAAGCCGAGGTTCTCCAGCCACATCGGTTCGTACCAGGAGAACGGCACGTACATCTCGACGGCGTCGATCTCCCTTCGGGGGTCGCCGATCCCCGCCTGCCGGTACACATCGGCGGCGCAGTCCTTGCCCGCCTGCGGCGAGACGAAGTCCTTGCCGGCGAACAGGGTCGGTTCGCTGCGCATCGCGCCGCCGTGCACCCAGGCGGGCGGATGCGGCGAACGGTCCGCACCGGAACGGTCGGTGAGGATCATCGCGCAGGCCCCGTCGGAGGACGGGCAGGTCTCCGAGTAGCGGATCGGGTCCCAGAGCATCGGTGCGGACTGGACCTTCTCCAGGGTGATGTCCGGGTCATGGATGTGCGCGTACGGATTCTTGAGCGCGTTGCGACGGTCCTTGTACGCGACGAGGGAGCCGACCGTTTCCGGCGCTCCGGTACGGCGCATGTAGGCCCGGACGTGCGGGGCGAAGAAGCCGCCCGCGCCCGCCAGCAGCGGCTGCTGGAACGGGATGGGCAGCGACAGGCCCCACATGGCGTTGGACTCCGACTGCTTCTCGAAGGCGAGTGTGAGGACGGTGCGGTGCACCCTCGCGGAGACCAGATTGGCGGCGACCAGTGCGGTGGAGCCGCCGACCGAGCCCGCCGTGTGCACTCTGAGCATCGGTTTGCCGACCGCGCCGAGGGCGTCGGCGAGATAGAGCTCCGGCATCATCAGGCCCTCGAAGAAGTCGGGTGCCTTGCCGATGACGACGGCATCGATGTCCGTCCAGGTCAGCCCCGCGTCCTCCAGCGCACGGACGGCGGCCTCGCGGACGAGTCCGGCGATGGAGACGTCCCGGCGGGCGGAGACGTGCTTGGTCTGGCCGATGCCGACAACGGCCACGGGCTCCTTAGGCATGAGCACTCTCCCCTTCGAGGACGGCGACCAGGTTCTGTTGCAGGCAGGGCCCGGAAGTGGCGTGGGCGAGTGCCCGGTCGGACTCCCCACGGTGGATACGGGCCGCGGCCTCGCCGAGACGGATCAGCCCGGCAGCCATGACGGGGTTGGCGGCGAGCGCACCGCCGGACGGGTTGACGGCGACGCTGCCGTCGAGCCCGAGCGCCTTGCGCAGCACCACCTCCTGGGAGGTGAACGGGGCGTGCAACTCGGCGGTGTCCACGGGCCGTTCGAAGACCCCGGCGTATTCGGCAGCGAGCCGGGTGGATGGTGATTCGGTCAGCTCCCGGACCCCGAGACTGTGGGGCTCGATGCGGTGGTCGATACCGCGGATCCAGGCGGGGCGGGGGCACAGGGCCCGTGCGGTGTCGCCGGCGGCGAGGATCACGGCGGCCGCACCGTCTCCTACCGGCGGGCAGTCACCGGTCCGCAGCGGATGTACGACGTATTCGCCGGCCGGGACCGGGCCGGCGATCTGGGCGTGCGGGTTGTCCGCGGCGGCGGCGCGGCTGCGGGTGGCGATCGCGGCGAGCGCGGCCTCATCGGTGTCGCCCGCGTCGATCAGCGCCTGCGCCTGAAGTGCGGCGAGTGCGACGGAGTCCGGCCAGAGCGGGCCGACGTAGTACGGGTCGAGCTGGCGGGTGAGGACGTCGCGTACCTCACCGGGCGAGGACTTTCCGTAGGAGTAGACGAGCGCGGTGTCGTCCTCGCCCGTCTGGATCTTCACCCATGCCTCGTACAGCGCCCAGGCGCCGTCCATCTCCACATGGGACTCGGAGATCGGCGGGTGGGCGCCGACGCCGTCGAGGGCCATGGTGAAGGAGAAGGCGCGACCGGCGAGGTAGTCGCTGGATCCCGAGCAGGTGAAGCCGATGTCGCGTGCCCTGAGGCCGGTCGCGTCGAGGACCTGGTGCAGGACCGGCATGAGCATTTCGACTTCGGAGAGTTCGTCGGTGCGCCGCAGATGATCCGTCTGCGCGAAGGCGACGATCGCTACGTCTCGCATCTACAGCAGCTCCTTGTACGCGTCGTAGTCGGCATCCGGCTCTCCGGTGGGCCGGTAGTGGTCGGGGTGGCGGCCGCCCTCGGTCCAGACGGGCTCGACCCGCAGACCCATCCGCACCTGGTCGTACGGGATGCCGCCGATCCGCCCGTGCAGGGCGAGGTCGGCGCCGTCGAGGGCGATGTGGGCGTAGACGTACGGGACCTCGATGGCGTCGTTCATGGCGTTCTTGGCCTTGATGTTGACGATGCAGTACGTGGTGACGGTGCCGCGCGGGCCGACCTCGACCTGTTCGGCGGTGGCGACGCCGCAGGTGGGGCAGGCGCCGCGGGGCGGTACGTACACCTTGCGGCAGGACGGGCAGCGCTCGCCGACGGTGCGCTGCTCGGAGAGGGCATTGAGGTACGCGCTCTGGGCGCGGCCGGGGGTGTACGTGTAGTCGAGGCGGGCCGGGGTGACGATGCCGGTGACGGGGTCGGCGAACTCGCCGCTGTGCGGGGCGCTTTCGGCCGTCTCCTCGCCCTCGTACGGTTCGAAGCAGGCGATGTCCGTGATGGCACCGGTCCGCTGCGGGGCCCAGCGGATCCGGACCCGCATACCGGTGTTCACGGCTTCGGGTCCCGGCGAGTCGAGGACATGGAGCAGGGCTGTGTCGGCCCCGTCCAGCTTGACCAGCACCCAGGCGAACGGGGTGGCCAGGGGCTGGTCGCGGCGCGGGGCCGGGTTCCAGGCCCAGGTGGTGACGGTGCCGGTGGTGGCGACCTCGGTCAGTTCGCGCAACTCCTCGGCGGTGACGGGGTCGTACTCGACGGGCGGGACCATGACCTTTCCGTCGCCGGTCCGCACGCCGAGCACGGTTCGTTCACGCAGCCCGGTGAGGAAGGCGCTCTGGACCGGGCCCAGAGAGCGGGTGAAGGGGAACTCGACCACCAGTGGTGCGCTGAGGACGTCGGGCACGGTTGTCTCCTTGGCTCAGGCGCGCCGGTAGACGGGCGGGCGCTTCTCGGCGAAGGCGCGGGCGCCTTCCTTGGCGTCGGCGGTCGCGAAGACCGGCCAGCCGCGCTTCAGTTCGGCGGCGAGCCCATCGGTCTCGGTCATTTCGGCGGTCTCGTACACGGAGGCCTTGACGGCCTCGACGGCGAGCGGGCCGCAGGCATTGATCCGCTCGGCGACGTCGAGGGCCTGTTCCAGTGCGGTGCCGTCGGGGACGACTCTGCCGATCAGCCCGATGCGGGCCGCTTCGTCGGCGCTGTACGGGCGTCCGGTGAGCAGCATTTCGAGGGCGTGGGTGTGGGCGATCTGGCGAGGCAGCCGTACTGTCGAGCCGCCGATGGGGAACAGTCCGCGCTTGACCTCGAAGAGCCCGAAGGTGGCGCTCGCACCTGCGATACGGATATCGGTGCCCTGCAGGATCTCGGTTCCGCCCGCCACGCAGTGACCCTCGACGGCGGCGATGACCGGTTTGCGGGGGCGATGATGGCGCAGCATCGCCTTCCAGTGCAGATCGGGGTCGGCGGTCATCCGGTCGCGGTACTGCTCGCCATCCATCCCCTTGCCCGCCAGGGCTTTGAGGTCCATGCCGGCGCAGAAGCAGCCGCCCGCGCCGGTGAGGACCACCGAGCGAACGGTGTCGTCCTCGTCCGCCTCCAGCCAGCCGTCGTACAGCCCGACCAGCATCGGCAGCGAGAGTGCGTTCTTCGCCTCCGGCCTGTTCAAGGTGAGCACCAGCGTGGCGCCCTCGCGCTGCACGGTGAGGTGTTCCGTACCACCCATTGCCTGCCTCCCGTCTCAAGACCTAGAACAGGTTGCAGTAGGTGGGGGTCCAGTTCAATAGTTTTCTGACAGCCAGTCAGATTTCTTCGACGGCACCCCTTCCCACTTGTGCCTCCCAGCGCTCTAATGACCGCCGAGCCAGTCAGCATCCGACGCCAGGAGGAACGGTGGAGTACAACCTTGCCGACCTGTTCGAGTCGGTCGTCGACGCGGTCCCGGAACGCGAGGCGCTCGTCTACCTCGATCACCCCGGTACGGGTGCGGAGCGCCGCCTGACGTACGCGGAACTGGACGCGGCCGCCAACCGCATCGCCCACCATCTGATCGAGGCGGGCATCACCCCCGGCGAGCATCTGGGGCTGCACCTCTACAACGGAGTCGAGTACCTCCAGACGGTGCTGGCCTGCCTCAAGGCCCGTATCGTCCCGGTCAATGTCAACTACCGTTACGTGGAAGAGGAGTTGACCTACCTCTACCGTGATGCGGACCTGGCGGCGCTGGTCTTCGACGCCGAGTTCGACGAACGGGTCTCGGCCGCGGCGCCGAAGGCCCCGACCCTCCGTCACCTGATCCGGGTAGGGGCACCGGTTTCAGGCGTCCGCGGGCCGGACGCCGTGGCGTTCACGGACGCCGAGGCGGCCGGGAACCCGGAACGCGGCTTCGCGCCGCGGTCGGCCGACGACCAGTTCATCATCTACACCGGTGGCACGACCGGAATGCCCAAGGGTGTGATGTGGCGCCAGGAGGACCTCTTCTTCTCCGGCCTCGGTGGCGGTGCGCCGACCGGCGAGCCGGTGAAGACCCCGCAGGAGCTGGCCGAGCGGGTGGCCGCGGGCGGTGACGGGATCTCGTTCTTCCCCACTCCCCCACTGATGCACGGCACCTCGACGCTCACCGCGTTCATCGGTTTCAACTTCGGGCAGCGGGTCGTGATCCACCGCAAGTTCGTGCCCCAGGAGGTGCTCCGTACGATCGAGAAGGAGAAGGTCACCAGCGTGTCCCTGGTGGGCGATGCGATGCTGCGGCCGTTGATCGACGCACTGAAGGGCCCACTGAAGGGCACCGACTGTTCGTCGATGTTCTCCATCTCCAGCTCGGGCGCGATCATGTCGGACTCGGTGCGTGCGGAGTTCCAGGCACTGGTGCCGACGGTGATGCTGCTGAACAACTTCGGCTCGTCGGAGTCCGGGTTCAACGGTACGGCGACAGCCGACTCGGGCCCGGAGAAGGGGTTCCGGCTCCAGGTCAACTCCCGTACGGCGGTGGTCGATCCGGCGACGTACAAGCCGGTTGCTCCGGGCGAGCCGGGGCGGATCGCCCAGCGCGGCCATGTGCCGCTCGGGTACTACAACGACCCGCAGAAGACCGCGGAGACGTTCTTCCGCAGGGGCGACGAGCGCTGGGTCCTGCTCGGTGACATGGCGACCGTCGACGCGGACGGCATCGTCACGGTCCTCGGCCGGGGTTCGCAGTGCATCAACACCGGGGGCGAGAAGGTGTATCCCGAAGAGGTCGAGCAGGCACTGAAGGCCCATCCGGATGTGTACGACGCACTGGTCACCGGGGTGCCCGACGAACGGTGGGGAAATCATGTCGCGGCGGTGGTGCAGCTGCGCGAAGGGGCGGCCGAGCCCTCGCTCGACGACGTCCAGGCGCACTGCAGGACCCGTCTGGCCGGCTACAAGATCCCCCGCCGGCTGGTGATCACTCCGCGGATCCAGCGCTCCCCGAGCGGCAAGGCCGACTACCGGTGGGCCCGCTCGATCGTCGCCCCCCGGCGCGGCCCCGAGGGCTGAGACCGGGAACCGAGGGCCGGAAGTCACCCGGATGGCGCCCGGCCCGGTGCACCCCAGGGGCACCCGCACGGGCTCCGGTCCGGATCACCCGGATGCTCCGTCGCGCGCCGGCTCCGCACACCGGGCGGCGCCACCGGCCTGAGCCATACGGGGACGCTGTGTACCCGACCGCTCACCCTATGTGGCAATGGGGGGAAATCGCCCATAGCGTCGGCTCATGAGGAAACGACACATGATGAGCCTTGTCTCCGCCGCGGTCGTCTCGGCCGCGGGACTCGTCGTCTCGGCCGCGGTATTCGGGACGGCAGTTCCGTCCACCACCGTCGCGAGCCCGCGTGTGGTGCACCCCGGCGGGTCGATCCAGAAGGCGGTGAACGCTGCCAAGCCGGGCGACACGGTCGTCGTCATGCCCGGCACGTACCGCGAGACCGTCCTGATCGACAAGAAGGGCCTGACCCTGCGCGGCCTCGGCGACCGAACCGTCATCAAGCCCCCGACGGGGAAGACGCAGTCCACCGACGCCTGCGCGAAGGCCGGCAGCGGAATCTGCGTCCTGGGCAAGAAGGGCCGGACCGTCGACGGCGTGAGCATCGATTCGCTCACCGTCTCCGGATTCAAGAAGAACGGCGTCTGGGCCTCCTGGACGGACCAGCTGACCGTCCGGCGCGTGACCTCCGAGCACAACGGCGTCTGGGGCATCGCCCAGGAGCGCTCCACCCGCGGCCGGTTCACGGGCAACACCGCCCGCGCCAACGGCGACGCGGGTCTCTTCGTCGCGAACACCGTGGACGAGGAGGGCGGCGCCACCGATACCCGCGGCACCGAGATCCAGGACAACACTCTGGCGGACAACCGGATCGGTTTCACCGCCAGGCGCGTGAGAAACATGTCGGTCCACGACAACACCTTCACCGGCAACTGCAGCGGTGCCTTCATCGTGGGCGACGAGGGCAAGCCGCAGGCCGGAGCCATGACGATCCAGTTCAACCAGATCACCGACAACAACAAGTTCTGCGCCAAGACCGAACGCCTGCCCGCCATCCAGGGTTCCGGCATCGTGCTCACCGGCGCCGCGGACACCCAGGTCCGCTCGAACACGATCAGCAACAACGTGGGCGCCACGCCGCTCTCCGGCGGCGTCGTGCTGTTCAAGAGCTTCGTGGGCACGAAGAACACCGGCCACACCATCAGCGCCAATGTCGCGCTCGGCAACAAGCCGGCCGACCTGGCCAATGGAGACACCGGCAAGAACAACACCTTCGTCGCCAACGTCTGCAAGAAGTCCACACCGGCCGGGATGTGCTGACCGGTGCACCCTCGCACTAGGAGAAGCGAAACAGCATGACCACTGTGAGTCCCACCCCCACACCGACCCCCGCACACACCGCCCTCCCGCACCCCGTCACGCCCTCTCAGCCGGCCATGCAACTGCGCGAGATCGTCTTCGGGGCAGCCCGCGCGGCCGCTGTACGCGCCGCGGCCCGGCTGGGTGTCGCCGACGCGCTGGGCGAGACGCCCGCGACCGCACAGGAACTCGCGACGCTGGTGAAGACCGAGCCGGTGCCCCTGCGCCGGCTGCTGCGCGCGCTGTCCTGCTACGGGATCTTCGCCGAGACCCCGGACGGGTACTTCACCCACACAGAGATGTCCCGCCTGCTGCGCGAGGACGACCCGAACAGCCTGCGCAACATCTCCCTGTGGTGCACCGAGCCCTGGACCTGGGACGTCTGGCCGCGGCTCGACGAGGCGGTGCGCACCGGCAAGAGCGTCTTCGCGGACGTGCACGGCAAGGGGTTCTTCGACTACCTCCACCAGGACGCCCACGAGTCGGCCCAGGTCTTCAACCGGGCCATGACCACCTCCAGCATGCAGTCCGCGCTGGATGTCGCCGAACTCCTCGACCTCACCGGGGTGTCCGCGGTCGCCGACATCGGCGGCGGCCAGGGGCACGTGCTGGCCAGCCTGCTGGAGAAGCACCCGTCGCTCCGCGGTACCCTGATGGACCTGCCGGGTGTGGTGGCACGTGCCGACGCCCGGCTGCGGGACGAGGGGCCGCTCGTCGACCGGACCCGTATCGTGGCCGGGGACTGCCGCGAGGCCATCCCCGTCAAGGCCGATCTCTACATCATCAAGAACATCCTGGAGTGGGACGACGACAGCACGCGCAGGACGTTGCGCAATGTCGTCGCGGCAGCCCGCCCCGGAGCCAGGGTCGTCGTCATCGAGAACCTCGTCGACGACACCCCGTCGATGCGGTTCACCACCGCGATGGACCTGCTGCTGCTCCTCAACGTCGGCGGTGCGAAGCACACCAGGGAGAGCCTGGTGACCCGGATCTCGGATGCCGGACTGCTGATCGGCAGGGTCGTCCCGGTCAACCCCTACCTCCACGCGTTCGAATGCGTGGTCCCCGACTGATCGCCCCTCCCCGGCGAACTTCCCCGGGAACAACGGAAATCGCCCCGGGTCCGGCCAGTCGGCCGGACCCGGGGCGATTTCCCGCCTCAAGCGGTGGTGCCGCGCTCCCACCGGTAGAACTCGTGGGCCATGGCGTCCTTGGGGCTGCGCCAGGTCTTCGGGTCGTACGCGCTCACATATGCGGTGAGCTTGTCACTGATGTCCTTGAACGCCGGGTGCTCCGTCACCTTGGCGATCTCGGGACCCGGCGGACGGTCCGATTCGATCAGGTGCAGATAGACGTCGCCGAACTGAAAGAGCTTGCGCCTGGTGACGCCGACGAGGTGCGGCAGTTCGCTGCTGTCGGAGGCGGCGAACAGCTCGGCGATGTCCGGCGCCGAACCCGGCGCCATCCGGGCGACGATCAGAGCGTGGTGCATCGTGGGAGGCCTTTCTGGTTCCCGGCCCGGCCGCCCGGCCGTGCGGCCGGGCGGCGAGTCGTGGGCGGACGGCTGGTCAGCCGGCGGAGACCGAGGCGGTACGGTGCTCCCGGGCGCGCTGCTCGATCTTGTCCCGGATGAGCTCCATCTGGACCTTGGAGTTGCGGTTGATGTTGTCGGTCATCCACGCGTCGTCGACGGGTGCGTCGGGCCGCATCGCGAATTCCTGGGACCAGCGCATCTTTGTACCGCCGGGGACCTCCGAGTACTCCCACCGGATGTTCATGTGCTGGAACGGCCCGGGCTCGACACGGCGGGCGCGGACCGTGCGTGCGGCGCGGTCGACGGTCCGCTCGGAGACCCAGCTCCAGACCTTGTCGTTCTCGTCGGGGTGCATGGTCAGGCGGAACGTCGTGCTGTCGCCGTCCCGTTCGATGACTTCGACCGCGGCGTACTCACTGAACAGCCGCGGCCAGTTCTCCAGATCATTCGTCACGTCCCACACGAGGTCCAGGGGGGCGGCGATGGTGATCTCGTTCTCGGTGTGTCCGGACACTTCAGGCTCCAGTCATGAGGGTGGTGTTGACGAGGTCGAGGAATTCCTCGGGGGTCTTGCAGCGGTCGGCATCGGCCGGCAGCGCCCTGCCGTGCCGGTTCTCCAGCACGCCCACGATGCCGAGAAGGCCGAGCGAGTCGAGGCCGAACTCGTCGAAGGCGGACCCGGGACGCTTCTCCATGTCCCGCGGGTCGACGGTGAGGCCGGCGCCCTTCTTCATCAGGACGGCGAGTTCCGTGTAGGTCAGTCGATCGGTCATGAGGACTTCTCCTTACTCACACTTGGATGTCGGTGGGGCGCCGGAGCACCATCGCCGCGTTCGAGCCCATGAGCCCGCGGCTGATCACGAGCGCCGTCCGCAGTTCCGCGGGGCGCGCCTGGCCGGTGACCACATCGAGGTCGTGGCACACATCGAAGACGTTCGGGGTGGGCGGGATCAGCGCGTTCTCCATGGAGAGCACGGCGGCGGCCGCATCCAGCACCGGCGCACCGCAGTAGGCGCGCCCGATGCCGGTCTTGGGCGCCGTCACCGGTACCTGTCGGCCGTGCGCGCCGAGCGCGTCCGCAATCGCGAGCGCCTCGGCGCGGTCGGCCGCCGGTACGCCGAGGGCGTCCGCGAAGACGACGTCGATCTCGTCCGGCGAGCAGTCGGCCTCCCGCAGGGCGCCGATGATCGCCTGGGCGAGGCCCTCCCGGGACTCCTCCCACCGGGCCGCTCCGGTGAACGTGGCGGCGTGCCCGGCAACTTCGGCCCGGACACGGGCCCCGCGCCGACGGGCCGACTGCTCCTCCTCGACCACCAGCATGGCGCCGCCCTCGGCCGGCACGAAGCCGCAGGCGTCCGAGGTGAACGGCCGGTAGGCGCGGGCGGGGTCGTCACTGGTACTCAGGTCCTCGTACCCGAGCTGGCAGACGACCGAGTAGGGAGCCAGCGGTGCCTCGGCCGCGCCGACCACCACCGCTTCGGTACCGCGGCGGATCGAGCGGGCGGCATGCGCCAGCGCGTCCAGACCGCCCGCTTCGTCGCTGGCCACGACCGCGCACGGCCCCTTGAAGCCGCCACGGATCGAGATCTGGCCGGTGCTCGCGGCGTAGAACCAGGCGATGGACTGGTACGGACCCACGTAAGTGGATCCCTGTCCCCACAGCCGTTGGAGTTCCCGCTGGCCGAATTCGCCGCCACCGGACCCGGCAGCGGTCACCACGCCGACGTCGAAGGGTGAATCCTCGTAGTCGGCGCGGCCCAGCCGGGCATCGTCCAGCGCGATGTCCGCGGCGGCCATCGCGAAGTGCGTGAACCGGTCGGTCTGGACGATGAAGCGCTCTTCGATCAGCTCCGCCGCCTCGAAGCCCCGCACCTCGCCCGCGACCCGCAGCGGAAGCTGCTCGCACCCCTCGCGGGTGACCCGGTCGAGAACGCTGATCCCTTCGTGCGTCCTCTTCCAGAAGGCCTCGGTGTTGGTGCCGTTGGGGGCGACGACACCGATGCCGGTGACGACGGCCCGCCGCGCTCTACGGGTTTTCATGGTGTCCTCCCACCTGTTCTCGTCAAGGCCACCGCCGATTGGAAGCCGCCGAACCCGCTGCCGACCGAGAGGACGCTACGCAGCTTCAGGGGACGTGCGGTGCGCGGCACGTAGTCGAGGTCGCACTCCGGGTCCGGGCTCTCGTAGTTCGCCGTCGGCGGCACCGTCTGGTGGACCAGGGCGAGTACGCAGGCGGCGATCTCTATGGCCCCGATCGCCCCCAGCGAGTGGCCGACCATGGACTTGATCGAGCTCATCGGTACGTCGTAGGCGTGCGCGCCCAGTGCCCGCTTCACGGCGGCCGTCTCGTGCCGGTCGTTCTGCTTGGTGCCCGAGCCGTGTGCGTTGACGTAGTCGATCTGCGAGCCGTCCATGCGGGCGTGGTCGAGGGCCCGGTTGATCGCCTCGGCCATCTCCAGCCCTTCGGGGGTCAGCCCGGTCATGTGGTAGGCGTTGCCGAAGGTGGCGTAGCCCGCGATCTCGCAGTACACGGTCGCGCCGCGGGCCCGGGCGTGCTCCAGCTCCTCCAGCACAAGCACCGCTCCGCCCTCGCCCATGACGAAGCCGTCGCGACGGGAGTCGAACGGCCGGGAGGCGTGTTCGGGGTCGTCGTTGTTCGCCGAGGTGGCCTTGATCGCGTCGAAGCACGCCACCGTGATCGGGGTGATCGGTGAGTCGGACGCCCCGGCGATGCAGACGTCGACGCGGCCCTCCTCGATGGAGTGGAAGGCGTACCCGATCGCGTCGAGACCGGAGGTGCAGCCAGTGGAGACGGTCTGCACCGGGCCGTGCGCGCCGACCTGTTCGGCCACGGCCGAGGCGAGGGAGCTGGGTGAGAAGGCCCGCTCCAGATGCGGACCGGCCGGCCGGTGGTCGACATCCCAGCGGGCGCCACTGCCGCTGACGGCGACGTAGTCGTGCTCCAGTCGGGTGGTGCCGCCGACCGCGGTGCCCAGCGACACACCCATCCGCCAGGGGTCCACCGTCTCCGGGTCGAGCCCCGCGTCACCGAGGGCCTCCCTGGCGGCAACCATCGCGAACTGGACGTACCGGTCCGACCTGGCGACCTGGTCCGCGTCCAGTCCGTGCGCCGCCGGGTCGAAGTCGCACTCGGCGGCGATGCGGGAGCGGAAGCCGGCCGGGTCGAAGAGCGTGATGCCCCGGGTGGCGGTGCGTCCGTTCGCGAGGAGGTCCCAGAAGGCCGGTGCGCCGATGCCGCCGGGGGCCACGACGCCGACACCGGTGACCCCCACGCGGCGGGTCATGAGGCGGCCTCCGTTCGTTCCGGCGGGGCGACGCCCCCGGCGGACTCCGTGTGCTCGGTGTCGACGTGGCCGAGTTCCGGGCGCGGGGCGAGGGGGCCGAGGTGGAAGACCATGCGTGCCTCGACGTCGCCCACGTTTCGGAATCGGTGGCGTACGTGGGGAGGGATCAGCAGGCCCTGGTCGGGCCGCATCCGGTGCGGTTCACCGTCCAGATCCACCTCCAGGAGACCGTTCACGACGTACACGAACTCCTCGGAGTACGGGTGGTAGTGCTCGCCGATGCGGTCGCCGGGCTGAACGATGGCCAGCCCCATGAATCCGCTGGTGGCTCCCACGGCCGTCGGCGTGAGCATGGCGCGAAGGTCGCCTCCGCGCCTGCGGTTGGGCTGCGTCTCGCTGAGGTCCACGATGCGTGGCCGGTGCATGGTCATGACTGCTTTCCTCCTGGCGCATTGCGCGTTGTGATGACGGGTTGAGCGAGAACCCCCCAGGGTGCGGATGCGCGACTCAGGACTCCGTGGCCTGCCGATCCGTGATCAGGGTCATCTCGGACTCCGTCAGGAAGTGCGGGATCCCCTGCTCGGTCGTGGGCACGGCATTCGCGCCGCCGTCGAGGAGGCGTCCGAGCCTGGCCACCTTGCCGGGGCCGTCGATGCCGACCACCTGGGTCGGCTGCGCGTCGATCGGTCCGACCGCTTCGAGCAGGCGGACGACGACGTCGTCACGTTGGAAGATGGTGCTGCTGTCGATGATGCTCGCCGGGTCGTCGGCCGCCTCCTCGTCGTGACCGGCGAGCAGCCGGGCGAGTGCCATGCCGCATCCCTCCTTGGCCTGGTAGAAGAGTGCGTGCCGACGGATGTCCTCGGTCCTGTGCCGGCCCGTGGTCACGTGGTGGACGGTCGGGAGCGCCGCTCGGGTGAAGAACATCCGGGCGGAGTCCGGGTCGCTGAGGTCCCGGTCCTGCTCCAGGTACGGGTTGATGGCCTCTTCGACGGCCCTGACCTCGGGCGCCCGGGCGACGTGCCGCAGGGCCGCGAGGAGGTCGCCCTCGACCTCGACCGCCCGTACGACGCGGTTTCCGTGCATGAACAGCGAAGTGCGGCGCAGCCGGGTTACATCGTCGACACGAGCCTTCGGGGACTCGTAATCGGCCAGGATCTTCGCCACGATGTCCTCTGTGCCCGGCTTGACGGTGAAGGTGAGCGCGTGACGCACCACCCCGTCGCCCAGCCGGGCTGACGCCTGCAGGCGGCCCTTGGCCGCCTCGGGCGCCAGCTCGAACGCTTTGCCGGTCTCCCGCAGGACGCTGAAGCGCAGCGAACGGGTGTCGCGTACGCAGCTGTGCAGCGGCTGCACCGTCGCGACGTGCTCCTCACTGTTCACCCAGGCGAGGAACGGCGGTGCGCTCTCCCACTCGCTGGTGATCAGCCACTGGGAAGGGTTCTCAATGGACTGGCACAACTGGTCGCTGATGTGCCCGGGGACGGATGCCACCTGATTGCGCAGGTGCTCATACGCCTCCAGGAACTGCTTCTGGGCCCCGTCGTAGAGGTCCAGCAGCAGAACGACACGAAGCCTGGAACCGTCGAAGGCGGACTGGGAGATCCGTTCCGAGAGGGTGGCGGTCATCTTTCGATCTCCTTCGAGACGGTTTCGTGGTCAGGCCGGATGGCATGCCGTCAACCGTCGGTTGGCGAGTGGATCCGGAGCGGGGACTCTCCCGGCGGATGTGATAGGTCCGCCCCCGTGACTGCGGGCATCGTCTCCGTGACCGATCGTGAAACGCTGGTCCGGGTGGCGCGAGATTTATGAACCGTTCAGGTGAGCGGCCGTCCGAACCGCTCCGACAAGGGCATTGAACAAGGCAACCGAACGGCGTCCGAGCTGGAGCAACTGATGAACGAGAACGTCGACATTCGCGTACCGGTCCTCATCGTGGGCGGCTCGCTGGTGGGCCTGTCCGCCTCACTTTTCCTCGGCCGGCTCGGCATCGAGCATCTGCTGGTCGAGAAGCACCGATCCACCTCGACACATCCTCGCGGACGCGGCAACAACGTGCGCACGATGGAGGTCTTCCGCACGGCGGGTGCCGAGCCGGGCATCCGGGAGGCGGCCTCGGTCCTCGCCGACAACCACGGCATTCTGCAAGCCGGCTCGCTCACCGGGGACGACCAGGAGTGGCTGTTCAAGGAGATCGACCCGGGTGGCGGACTCGCCCGTTTCAGCCCGGCCGGCTGGTGTCTGTGCAGCCAGAACGATCTGGAACCCGTGCTGGTGAAACTGGCCCGTGAACAGGGCGGCGATCTGCGGTTCTCCACCGAGATGCAGAGCTTCGACCAGGACGGGTCGGGAGTGGACGCGGTGCTCAAGGACCGGGAGACCGGAGAACACATCAGTGTGCGCGCGGACTACCTCATCGCGGCCGACGGGCCGCGCAGCCCCATCCGTGAGCAGCTGCGCATCGACCGGACCGGGCCCGGTGATCTCTTCCACAACGTGAGCATCACCTTCCGCTCCCGGCAGCTCGCCGATGTAGTGGGTGACCGGCGCTTCATCGTCTGCTATCTGACCAACCCCGCTGCGGACGGGGCCCTGTTGCCGGTGGACAACAAGAAGGAGTGGGTGTTCCACGCGCCGTGGCAGCCCCAACTGGGCGAGACCCTGGAGGACTTCACCGACGAGCGGTGTGCCGAGCACATCCGTACCGCGGTCGGCGCTGCGGACATCGACATCGAGATCACCGGCAAGGCCCCGTGGCACGCCGCGGAGCGGGTCGCGGAGCGGTACGCGTGCGGCAGGGTCTTCCTCGCCGGGGACTCGGCCCATGAGATGTCCCCAACCGGGGCGTTCGGCTCCAACACCGGCATCCAGGACGCGCACAACCTGGCCTGGAAGCTCGCCACGGTACTCAGGGGCGAGGCGGGCCCGGGTCTGCTGGACACATACGAGGCGGAGCGACTGCCGGTGGCGCAGGCGACGAGCGCGCGGGCCTCGGCTCGCTCCAGCGAGCACAGCCACCCGGGATACGCGGCGGCGCCGGGCGTGGGCGGCGGGAAGCAGGGTGGCATGCTCACCGTGGCGCTGGGCTACCGCTATGTCCGCGGCGCCGTACTGGGTGCCGATCCACAGCAGCCCGTGGTGCCGCAGGGAATGCAGCTGACCGGTCAACCCGGCAGCCGTGCACCGCATCTGTGGGTGCGTCAGGCCGGTGATCGCAAGTCCACTCTTGATCTGTACGAGCGCACCCTCGTGCTGCTCACCGACGGTGCGGACGTGACATGGCGGCGGGCGGCGGCGCGGGTCGCCGACCGCCTTTCGGTACGGCTCCAGGCGTACGGCATCGGCCCTGGCGCCGATCTGGAGCCGGAGAACGGGGCCGACTGGGCCGGGATCCACGGCACGACGCCCGAAGGCGCCGTACTGGTGCGTCCCGACGGCTTCGTGGCCTGGCGGTCGACGGCTTCCGCGGCCGACGCCGAGGCCACCCTCCACGAGGTCCTGACCACCCTGCTGCACCGGACCTGACCCTGCCGGTGAGCGCCCGGGGAATGCGTCAGAGCAGACCGAACGACCGCAACTCCGCGAGGAATTCTTCCGGCCTCTCGGTGTGGACGAGGTGTCCGGCCTCGATGGTGACGAAGCGGCCACGGGGTATCCGTCCCGCCATCCAGGCCAGCCTGTCCTGGGCGATCTGGCTGGAGGGGCCGCCGCCGATGACGAGGGTCGGGGCGGTGATCTCGCCGAGGCGTTCCCGACCGGCCGGGTCCGGTTCGTTCAGCTGGGCGTTGGTCGACGGCACCACGAGCCAGTCGAAGTCCGGCTCCTCGTCGGGCCGTTCGACGAGGCCTCGCGGCGGGTCCAGCGGAAACGGCGGCGGGACCTCCTCCAGGACGAGCCGGCCGATCAGTCCAGGTTCCTGCTCGGCAAGCAGATACGCGGCAGCGGCGCCCATGGAGTGTCCGATCACGGTGGCACCCGCCAGGTTGCGGGCCTCCAGGAAGGCGTGCAGATCGTCCCGGAACAGCTCGAAGGAGTAGCGGCCGGGCCAGTCGCTGAGTCCGTGCCCGCGGAAGTCGAATGCGTAGACCCGGTGTTCGTCGGCCAGGCGTTCGGCAACCTCGGTCCAGGTCCTGCTGTCGCCGCCGCGACCGTGGACGAGCACGACGGGCGGCGCCGACGGATCCCCCCATACCCGGTAGGCGAGCCGTGTGCCACCGGCCTGCACGCTGAGCACTTCCGGATCGAGGAAGGCGTTGACCGTACGGACGAAGGCACCTGGATCGTCCAGCCAGGGGAAGTGCGCGGCGCCGCGCTGCACGACGAATTCGGCGTTCGGGAAGAGCGCCACCAGTTCGGCGGCGCGGTCGGGCGTCGGCCCTCCGTCGTACTCCCCCGCGAGGACGAGGACCGGCGCGGTCACGTTCCCCAGCGCGGCGACGGTGGCGGCAGGGTCGAAGGCGCCGTCCTGGTAATAGACCTGGGCCGCCTCGGAGTTGGTCTGCCCGGTTGCGGTGGCGGCATGGGCCCGGGCGAGGGCGTCCCATCGCCCGTAGGTGAACGGCTCCACGGCGGACCGGACCTCACCGGCGCCGCGCCCCGACCAGATGTCCTCCAGTGCGGTCCGCCCGGCCGCGTACCACGGTTCGTCGCGGCGCAGTTCACAGGCTTCGCGCCAGTCCTGGTCGGTGACCTCGATGCCGACGGCCCGGGTGTCGGGTGTGATGAGCGTGATCGTGCGCAGCCGCTGCGGGTGCCGGGCTGCGTAGAGCGCGGTCAGATCGGCGGAGCCGGAGTGGGCAAGCAGGTCGATGCGTTCCTGGCCGAGGTGTTCGCGCAGCGCCTCGACGTCGTCGACCAGCCGGTCGCAGCGGTACGTCGACGGGTCGTCCGGCACCGCGGAGTCCCCGGTACCGCGCAGATCGAGTACCACGAGCTGCCGGTGGGCCGAGAGTCCGCCGAGGTCACCCAGGTACGCGCCGGCACGCATCGGTCCACCGGGCAGACAGATGAGCGGTGCGCCCGATCCCAGGAGGCGGTAGGCGAGTTCGGTCCCGTCGTATGCGTGGAAGATCGGCATGTACGCCATCCAAACAGGGCCGGCCGGACGGCGCAGCCGTGTTCGGTGTGAGCGTATCCGCGAGAGGTGGCGCACGCGCAGCGTGGCGACAGTGATGAAGGGGCGGGACGCAGATGGGCTGTGTCGCCCCTCTTGCCATGTGGCGGAACATCCTGAATTACTGCTACCGAAAGATCGACCGAATGATCGGTCGCCTGCACGGAAGAGGGAGATCCGGATGACGGCTCTGCTGGACGCGGCGGAACGGCTGGGCCGCGACGAGCTGGAGGCACTCCAGCTGGAGCGGTTGCGGGCCACGCTGCACCACGCGTACGAGAACGTCGGCCACTACCGGGCCGTGTTCGACAAGGCCGGGTTGCACCCGGACGACTGCCGTACGCTCGCCGATCTCGCCCGCTTCCCCTTCACGACGAAGGCGGATCTGCGGGACAACTACCCCTTCGGTATGTTCGCCGTCCCCGAGGACCGTGTACGGAGGATCCATGCGTCCAGCGGAACGACGGGCCGTCCCACCGTCGTCGGTTACACCCAGCGGGACCTGGACACCTGGGCGGACATGGTCGCCCGCTCGATCCGGGCCGCCGGCGGCCGTCCTGGGCAGAAGGTCCATGTGGCGTACGGATACGGGCTGTTCACCGGCGGTCTGGGGGCGCACTACGGGGCGGAACGGCTCGGCTGTACGGTCATCCCGGCGTCCGGCGGCATGACGGCCCGCCAGGTCCAGCTGATCCAGGACTTCCGGCCCGAGATCATCATGGTGACGCCGTCGTACATGCTGACGCTCCTCGACGAGTTCGAGCGGCAGGGCGTCGATCCACGGACGACCTCCCTGAAGATCGGGATCTTCGGTGCCGAGCCGTGGACGGAGGAGATGCGGCGCGAGATCGAGGAGCGGTTCGCGATCGACGCGGTCGACATCTACGGTCTTTCGGAGGTGATGGGGCCCGGTGTCGCGCAGGAGTGCGTGGAGACCAAGGACGGGCTGCACATCTGGGAGGACCACTTCTATCCGGAGGTCGTCGATCCGTTCACCGGCGAGGTGCTGCCCCCGGGTGAGAAGGGCGAGCTGGTCTTCACCTCGCTCACCAAGGAGGCCATGCCGGTTATCCGCTATCGGACGAGGGACCTGACCCGGTTGCTGCCGGGCACGGCGCGGGTGTTCCGGCGGATGGAGAAGGTGACCGGGCGCAGCGACGATCTGGTGATCCTGCGCGGGGTGAATCTCTTCCCGACCCAGATCGAGGAGATTGTGCTGCGCACGCCGGGGGTGGCGCCGCACTTCCAGCTGCGGCTGACCCGCGAGGGCCGCCTCGACGCACTGACCGTGCGGGCGGAGGCACGGGCCGAGGCCACACCGGAGCAGCGGATGGCCGCCGCGGAATCGATCACGGCGGCTGTCAAGGACGGGATCGGGGTGTCGGTCGGGGTCGAGATCGTCGATCCCGGGACGCTGGAGAGGTCGGTCGGCAAGTTCAGGCGGATCGTGGACGAGCGTGAGGGGCGTTAGTACTCCAGCTGTGGATCGTGATCTCGCTGGCGGGGCCTGGTAGGGGCACGGGTACGGCCACCGTTGTTTATCGTGACTTGTGTGGAGTAACGATGAGACGGTGGCCGCAGGTCGCAGCATAGATTCCGCTCGCTGGCGGGAGGCGTTCGAGGCCCTGATGGCAAATCGCGGGACGGTTCGCCCGGGTCGAACCACGGCGCCGGGCTGGGCGGTTGGTGCTGGGTCTGCTGTCAAACCTGCCGCGCAAGAACTGCTGGACGATCGCGGAGTGGGCCGGGGAAGCGAGTCCGCACGGCATGCAGCATCTGCTGTGCCGGGCCTCCTGGGATGCCGACGCCGTCCGTGATGACGTCCGCGAGTACGTCGTCGAGCGCCTGCACGATGAGGAGGCGGTGCTGGTCGTGGACGAGACCGGCAACGTGAAGAAGGGTGTCCACACCGTCAGGGTCCAGCGCCAGTACACCGGCACGGCCGGGCGGATCGAGAACTCCCAGGTTGCCGTCTACCTCGTCTATGCGGGTGCCCGAGGCCATGCGGCGGTGGACCGGTCCCGCGGTCCCGGACCTGCGACCCGGACCGACGCGGGGCGGCGGGGCTCGGCGAGGACATCGTCTTCGCGACCAAGCCTGAACTGGCGCACGATGATCGAACGGTTCCTGGACGCCGGACACTGCGTCGGCCGGGTCACCGGCGACGAGATCTACGGAGGCAACCCGAAGCTGCGGTCCGCCCTGGAGGAGAACGGCCTGGGCTGTTTCCTCGCGGTGGTGCTCGGCCTAAGTCACCACCGAAGCAGGCGAGTTCCGTGCCGACACGCTCGCCGCGAAGGCGCCGAAGCATGCCTGGCAGAAGCTGTCGGCAGGCGCGGGAGCCAAGGGCCACCGCTTCTACGACTGGGCCGTCATCGACCTGGCCGAGCCCGGCCCCGGCCACCGGCAGCTCCTGCTGATCTGCCGCAACCGCCGCACCGGTGAAAAGCACACCAGATCGAGGCACATCCGCTCAATGACGCCTGAAACCCCGAGAACGGAGCCTTCGACGCGTTGGACGCCGCTGAGAGCGTGGAGCCCTACGCCACCTCGGTGGCCGACCCTGCGGCGCTCGACCTGACCGACGCCGTGACGCAGTGGTTCTCCGACTCGGAGTCGAACAACGGTCTGGCTGTGCGCGCCGGCGACGAGGAAAGCGACACCGCGACCGACATCACCTACCGTTCGTCGCGCTCGTCCGGGAAGGCGGAGACCCGGCCCCGGCTGCGCGTCGCCTACCTCCCGGCGACCGCACCGGGCAAACCGACCAACGTGCGTGCCATCCCCGGCGACAAGGGCCTGGTCGCCACATGGAACGCGCCGGAGGACACCGGCAACTCCGCCACGGACGAGCTCACCTACAGGGTGACTGTCCGCAACAGCGGTGACGTGCAGGTCGCCGAGGTCACCACCGCCGACCGGCGGGCCGTCTTCGGCAACCTCGACAACGGTAACGGCTACACCGTCGACGTGGCGGCCGTGAACCCCCTCGGCGCCGGTCAGGTATCCCGCTCCGGTCTCGTCAAGCACAGTGCGGCAGCAGTTGACGAGGCGGCGCTGAGGGACGTGGTCAAGCAGTTCGCGAGCGCTTCGGACGGTCTGCTGTCCGGTACCTACACGACCGTCGACGCGGCGCTGACCGCTTCCTCTCGTGCCTCGTCCTTCGAGACACTGCTGCGCGCCCAGGCTCCCGCCCTCCTGGAGGACCGGGCCGCCAACGCCCGCCACAACCTCGCCTACCGGAACTTCACCAGCGATCTGTCACAGGCCGTGGTCACTACCTCCGGCAGCACCGCGACACTGAGGCTCACCCGGACCGGCGCCCGGACCGAAGTCGAAGGCGGCAACGCCTCGGACCCGATCGAGGAGGAGATCGACGAGGAGATCGACGAGGAGTACGTCTTCGCGCTTCCGGGCAGTGGCAAGCCGCCCGTACTCCAACGGGTCAGTGACGACCGGGACGTCTACACCGAACTGCCGGCCGGTGAGAGCGTCCGCGTCGCGGTGACATCGGAGAGCACGGACGGCAACGAGACCCCGGAGACTCTGGACGCCCCGGCCATCGCCACGGACGCCGACGGATTCTCACTGGCCGATCCCAATCCGGCGCCTGTCCTGGCCCGTACCTCGCTCAACTACTCCGGCGCCGCCGCCTGGGCCAAGAAACACGCCAAGGACAAGGACGAGTTCGGCACCGACTGCACCAACTTCGTCTCCACGGCGCTCAACCGGGGCGGCAAGATGCGAATGAAGGCGCCCGGCTGGTACCAGAACGACCACTACTGGTGGCGGACCTACGGCTTCTTCGGCAACGAGACGTACTCCTGGGCCGCCTCCGATCACCTCTTCTCCTTCTTCAACAAGGAAGCAAAGGTAACCTGGCGCAAGTACGACAGCCAGGCCACCCCGGGCGACGTGGTCTTCTGGCAGTGGAAGAGCAATAAGCCCATCCAGCACGCGTCCATGGTCATCGCCAAGTCCGGCAGTCGCGTCACCATCGCGCAGCACACCAGCAAGTACCGCACGTCGACCATGGCGTCCGCCCGCAGTCGTAACCATCCCCGCTCAGTCTGGATCGCCCATGTCACTCCGCGCTGGTAAGCGCGCCACCCTCACCGGGGCCGCCACGGTCCTCGTCGTTCTCTGTGCGGCTGCCGTCTGGTGGTTCAACCGCACCGACGACGCCCCATACGCAATCGCCGCCGAGCCGCAAGTGAGCGTCACCTACGAGGGTCAGCGTCCGCCCGAGGAGGTGCGTACATTCCTGACTGTGTTCGTCCAGCGTCTGGCGGACGGGGATGTGAAGGGCATCGACACACTGGCCGACGGCTACCCCGACGGGGCGGCGACGACTCGGGAGTCCTCGGACTTCCTGCGCCCGCTCGCCACGGCGGCGGCGGCCGGCCCGGTCACCGCCCGTACCGAACAGGTACGCGACAACCGCTCGTTCCTGCAGCGTCTCAAGGCTCCCCAGGGCGGTACGTCCGAGGCCGAACTCACCCTGCCGGACGGCAAGCACGTGCGCATCCAACTGGCCAGGGAACACGGCGTGTGGTGGGGCTACGCCCTCGCCTCGGCCAGCTGATCCCGGGTCCCGACCAGCACCGCGCCCCGCACCCGGCAGCCTGCCGGGTGCGGGGCGCGGTGTGCGTGGCAAGCAGTAGGTGGCACGTCGCGGGAAGCCGGTCGTACCCAGTACGAACGGTCCCGCGACAGCCACATGATGACGTACAACCTGGAAGCCCGCCTTCCCCGACCGCGCCGCCGAAACGGCCGGCCGGCCGGCTGCGAGTCGCGGCCGGTCAGTCGGGCCACCTCGGCAAGGATCTCCGCGGAGCGGGCCAGGCAGGCAGTGGCCACCACGTCCCCCGGCCGAGGTCCGCGTCGGGAAGGATCTCCACGCCTTCCCGGAGCCGCCCGGGGCCGCAGGTCGGTGTGCTGTCCGCCATAGAGGTCGTCGGCCAGGACGCCGCTCTCGTACACCTGCCACTGCTCGTCCGTGGAGACGACGTCCACCGTTCCGTCCGCGTACGTCACTTCCAACTGGGCGAGCCGCACCAGGTGTTCGCCGTAGACGGCACGACGTCCGTCCCAGCCGTTGCCGAGCAGGACGTCCACGACGCTGTCGCCTTCGCGTAGCAGTGCGGTGACCTCGTGCACTTGGTAGCGCAGCCGGTGGTAGTAGCTGGTCCAGCCGGGGCCAGTACCTCGTCTCCGACGCGATGGCCGTTGACGGTCGCGGTGCAGACGCCGTGCGCGGTGGCGTAGAGGCGGGCCGAAGCAATGCCGGGACGCGGCCGTACCGTTCGGGTGAGGACGGGGCGGGGCGACCGATGCCGCCGATGGTGTGCGCGGTGATGAACCGGGCCGACCAGTCGCCGGGCTCCGGCAGGCCGGCCTCGGCGGTGGCGGGCTCGCTCCACTCACTCCACCGCCCGCTGGAAGCCACCCGCACCCATACCGGCGAGCCGTTCGCTCTGCTCACGGGTGATGCCCAGCGCCACAGCCCCACCGAGCCGCGGGCTTCTCGGAGCGTCACACCGGGAGATCCCGGTGGCCGGTACTGCCCTGCGCCGGTCAGCCGGCGGTCGAACTCAGCCCGCACGGCATCCCGCGTCGTCTGCCTGCGGCCCGACGCCCTGCCGGAGAGCGTGGCGCTCGGATCGCACGCCGGCGCGGTGTCGGGCCGGGCGGCCGCGCGGGCGCGCATCACACTCGGCCAGCAGTCCCGCAGGAGACGGACCGGACCGGCCCGGCACGATCCGGAGCCTCGACCCCGGACGCCGTCCCGCAGGACACTCACCGAGCTCCCTACGCGAGCCGTTCGCGCAGCTCCCGCTTGAGGATCTTGCCGCTCGCGTTGCGCGGCAGTTCGTCCACGAAGAGGACCTTCTTCGGGGCCTTGAAATGGGCGAGCCGCTCGCGGGCATGGTCGATGAGTTCGGTCTGTGTCGCGTCACCGTGCAGGACGACCACGGCGGTGACGGCCTCGATCCAGCGGTCGTCGGGCAGCCCGACGACCGCGACCTCGGCAACGGCGGGATGAGTGTAGAGGGCGTCCTCGACCTGACGGGAGGCGACGAGGACACCGCCGGAATTGATGACGTCCTTCACCCGGTCGACGACCGTGAAGAAGCCCTCCGCGTCACGCACGGCGAGGTCGCCGGAGTGGAACCAGCCGTCGCGGAAGGCTTCCGCGGTCTCCTCGGGCTTGTCCCAGTAGCCCTCGCACAACTGGGGTGAGCGGTAGACCACTTCACCGGCCGTGCCGTCGGGGACCTCCTTGCCGTCCTTGTCCACGACCCGGGCCTCGACGAAGAGGACGGGCCTGCCGCAGGAGTCCATCCGGCCCTCGTGCTCGTCCGGTCCGAGGACGGTGGCGAGCGGGCCGATCTCGCTCTGTCCGAAGCAGTTGTAGAAGGCGAGCGCGGGCAGCCGGTTGCGGAGCCGTTCCAGTACGGGTACGGGCATGATCGACGCGCCGTAGTACGCCTTGCGCAGCCCGCCGAGTTCGCGGATGGTGAAGCCGGGGTGCTGGGAGAGGCCGATCCAGACGGTCGGCGGGGCGAAGACGCTGTCGGCCTGCCCCGTCTCGACGAGGTCGAAGATCCGGTTCACATCGGGTGCGTCGAGGATGATGTTCTCTGCACCGACCGCGAGGTAGGGCAGCAGGAACACATGCATCTGCGCGGAGTGGTAGAGCGGCAGTGAGTGGACCGGCCGGTCGGTGGCGCGCAGATCGAGCGCGGTGATCGCGCTGACGTACTCGTGGACGAGCGCGCCGTGGGTCATCATCGCGCCCTTGGGTAGTGCGGTGGTGCCCGAGGTGTAGAGCAGTTGGACGAGGTCTCCCGCGGCCGGTTCGCGCTCCGGGGTGAAGGGACGCGGGGTGGCGGTGGCATCGAGGAGGGAGTCCGGCGCGTCGCGCAGCGCGCGTACGGAGAACGCGGCCGGAATCCGGTCGGCAAGGTCCGCGTCGGTGAGGACGAGCGCGCTGCCGGACTGGTCGAGGATGTACGTGAGGTCGTCACCGGTGAGGTTCTGATTGACCGGCACATGGACCAGGCCCGCGCGGGCACAGGCGAGGTAGCCGATCAGATACGCGTCGGAGTTGTGCGCGTAGGAAGCGACCCGGTCGCCGGGATACAGACCGTGTTCGCCGGTGAGGACCGCCGCCGCGGTACTGACCGCCGTGTCGAGTTCCGCGTAGCTCCAGGACCTCTCCGCGTACCGCAGGGCGGTGCTCGCGGGGGTACGCCGGGCGCTGCGGGCCACGACGCCGTCGACTGTGCTGCTCCGTACACCTGTCATGGCGTGATCCTGTGCGGCCGGAACCCGGTGGTCAAGGGGTCGGATACCGGTCGGGATGTTGACAGGGGTGCGGGGGTGCTGGCTGAGTGGCGCGTGGCGACTCGAGCCCTCGGGTAACCGCCTTTCGCGCACGCATAGTTGGGAGGACCGTTGCCTCTCCGTAACCGTCTCAGACTTCTTGCGATATCCGGTCTCGCGCTGTTCACCGTGTCGGCATCGCTGCCGCCCGCCGCGGCCGACGGCTCGCGCACACAGCGTCCGTCGGGCGGTGGGCTGTCCGCCGTGATCCGGTACACCGAGTACGGCATCCCGCACATCGTGGCGAAGGACTACGCGAACCTGGGTTTCGGCAATGGCTGGGCACAGGCCGCCGACCAGGTGTGCACGCTCGCCGACGGCTTCGTGACCCTGCGCGGGGAGCGGTCCAGGTACTTCGGTCCGGACGCGGCTCCGGACGGTTCGCTCTCGTCCGCGACGAAGAACCTCTCCAGCGATCTCTACTTCCGCGGGGTTCGCCGGAGTCACACCGTGGAGAAGCTGCTGAAGGTGCCCGCACCGGCGGGTCGGAGCCGCGACGTCAAGGAGCTTGAGCGTGGCTGGGCGGCCGGGTACAACGCGTGGCTGGCGCAGAACCGGATCAACGATCCGGCCTGCCGGGGCGCGGACTGGGTGCGCCCCGTGACGACGCTGGATGTCGCGGTGCGCGGCTTCGCGCTCTCCGTACTCGGCGGTCAGGGGCGCGGCATCGACGGCATCACGGCCGCTCAGCCGCCCACGGCCACATCGCAGACGCCCGGTGTCCCGTCGCCGGGCGATGCGGCGGACGCGGCACAGCGGCTGCTGTCGACGCAGAACGCGGACATGGGTTCCAACGCGGTCGCGTTCCGCGGCAGTACGACGGCGAACGGGCGTGGCCTGCTGCTCGGCAACCCGCACTATCCGTGGCAGGGCGGTCGGCGGTTCTGGCAGTCGCAGCAGACGATTCCCGGCGAGCTGAATGTGGCGGGCGGTTCGCTGCTCGGCTCGACGACGGTGTCGATCGGGCACAACGAGAACATCGCGTGGAGCCACACCGTGGCCACCGGTGTCACGCTCAACCTCCATCAGCTCACCCTCGATCCGGCCGATCCGACGGCATACCTCGTGGACGGCAGGCCCGAGCGGATGACGAAGCGCACGGTGGCGGTGACGGTGAAGGACGGCGGCGCCGTGACCCGCACCCAGTGGTGGACCCGCTACGGTCCGGTCGTGACATCGCTCGGTTCCGGGCTGCCGCTGCCGTGGACCGCGACGACGGCGTACGCGCTCAATGACCCGAACGCCATGAATCTGCGCTCCTCGGACACCGGACTCGGTTTCAGCAGGGCGCGCAGCACCGCGGACATCCAGGCCACGTTGCGCCGGACACAGGGGCTGCCGTGGGTGAACACCATCGCCGCGGATTCGTCCGGGCATTCGTTCTTCTCGCAGTCGCAGGTACTGCCGAGAATCACGGACGAGCTCGCGGCGCGGTGCTCCACCCCGCTGGGCAAGGCTACATATCCGTCCTCCGGGCTCGCGGTGCTGGATGGTTCGAGGAGCGACTGCGCGCTGGGGTCGGACCCCGACGCCGTGCAGCCGGGCATCTTCGGGCCGAGCCGGATGCCCACCGTCAAGGACGCCCCTTACGTGGAGAACTCCAACGACAGCGCCTGGCTGACCAACGCGGCGGCGCCACTGACCGGCTACGAACGGGTCTTCGGCACGATCGCCACGCCCCGCACGATGCGCACCCGGGGCGCGATCGAGGATGTGTCGGCGATGGCGGCGAAGGGCCGGCTGACCGTGGCCGATCTGCAGGAACAGCAATTCGCGAACCGCGCTCCGGCCGGTGATCTGAGCGCCGCGGACCTGGCGGGCGCCTGTGCGGCGCTGCCCGGAGACAGCGCGGTCGGCAGCAACGGCAAGGCGGTAGATGTGTCGGCCGCGTGCGACGTGCTGCGGCGCTGGGACCGGAAGACCGACACCGGCAGCCGGGGCGCGCTGCTCTTCGACCGGTTCTGGCGCAGGGCGGCCACGCTTCCGCCTGCCGAGTTGTGGAAGGTCCCCTTCTCCCCCGCCGATCCGGTCGGCACGCCGAACACACTGAACACCTCGGCGCCCGGCGTCACCAAGGCACTCGCCGACACGGTGACCGAACTGCGGGCGGCCGGCATTGCCCTGGACACACCGCTGGGGCAGTACCAGACGGTCCTGCGCAATGGGAAGCGCATCCCTCTCGGCGGCGGTACGGAGTCCCTCGGCATCTGGAACAAGACCGAGCCGGTGTGGGACGCGGCAGCCGGGGCCTATACGGACGTGTCGGCCGGGTCCAGTTACATCCAGGCGGTCGGCTGGACCGGTTCCAGGTGCCCGGTGGCACGCACCCTGCTCACGTACTCCCAGTCCTCCGACCCGAATTCGCCGCACTACAGCGACCAGACCGAGCTGTACTCGGGTGAGCGGTGGGTGACGTCCCGATTCTGCGAGAAGGACATTCTGCGCTCGCCCGCGCTGCGGGTGGTACGGGTGCACGAACGACGGTAGTCCGTGAGACACGATCGGTCCTTGTCCGCCCGCGGGGCGGTCAGGGGCCGATCGCGAGCGGCACCATATGGGCGGTGCCGGGGCCGAGTTGGAGCTGTCCGGAAGAGATGCGGTCCGCTCACGCGCCGCGGGCGCGAGTGGCCAGCAGGGTCGCCAGGACGCAAGGCGCGAGCAGCAGCCCGAAGGCGGCGCAGTAGCCGACGAATTCGGTCGAGCCGGCGCCCACACAGGCGTTGAACAAGGCGGAAGAGACGCCCAGAACCGTTATCTGGCCCAGGTTCTGACTGGTCTGCATCGCGCTGCTGGCATAACCCTGCCGGCCGGACGGGGCGTGGGAGAGCGACAGCACGGTGAGCGAAGGAGCGAGCAGACCCATGCCGACGGCCGCGACGACCATCGCCGATGCGGCAAGGGACGCGGGCATCGCGGGAAGCGTCCCCGCGGCGGCAACCACAACCGCCGCCGCCAGCACCAGCTCACCGGCCACGACCAGGCGGTGCCGGGGGACGCGCTCCAGCAGGCGGCTCTGTATCCAGGAGGAAGCGGCCCAGGCCACAGCAGCCCCCGTGAAGGCCAGGCCCGTCACCACGGGGGCCACGTCCCGGCCGGTGACCAGCATCAGCGGCACGAACGCCTCCAGTGTGAAGAACACTCCTGAACTCAGCCCGCGCAGCAGCACCGTGGCCGGCAGGCCGCGCATGGCACACCAAGTACCCGGCGGCAGCAGCCGCGGCGTGAACACCACCAGCAGCGCGAGCCCTCCCAGCGCGAAGAGCAGGTGGCGCAGGTCCCAGCCAGAGGCGCCGTACTGCCCCAGCGCCGCGCCCACGCTCACCGCTGTCGCGACCATCAGCGCAGGGCGCGGCGGTCTGTCTCCCGACTCTGCGTGCGCGGCCGGCCGGGAGCGGCCGCGCAGCACGGCCACCACGGCCAGCGCCGGCAGCACGGTCAGGGCGGCCAGGCCGTAGAACACCGCGCGCCAGGACCACCATTCGGCAACCAGCCCGGCCAGCGGGGGGCCGACCAGCGACGGAATGATCCAGCAGGCACTCATCAATGCCAGAGCACGCGACCGAAGCCGGTCGGGGTAGGCCTGGCCGATGGCGGCATTGATCGACACGGCGACCATCCCGCCCGCCAATCCGTCCAGGAAGCGCCCGGCGGCCAGTTGCCAGATCGAGGTGCTGGCGGCCGAGACGAGCAGGGTGAGCACGGCCAGCACCATGCCCGCCGCCAGCGGACGTTGTGCCCCGGCACGGTCCGCCCAATGACCGCCCAGTACCCCGCCCAGCAGACTCGCCGCCACGAAGCATCCCGCCACCAGCGGGAAGAGCGACACCCCCTCCAGGTCCCGTGCGGCCGTCGGCAGTGTAGGGACCACGGCCAGCGCGGCGAGCCCGGTCAGGAACATCACCGCGGCGAAACCGGAGGTGGCGGCCGCGTACGTTCTGGAGAACAGTCCCTCGGCGGTTTCGGAATGCGCCGACGGACGATCGGCCATCGCCGCAGGCGAGCCACTCGATGAACGCTTGTGGGAATCGGTCACGAGCGCACAAGGTATGTGGAGCGCACGAGGACATGCCACTCGTTTTCGGGCTGCCGCCGCCCCGGGCACGGACCGACGACGCATCAGGGCCCTCAACCTCATGCGGCGGCATCCGGCCGACAGGCCCGCGGCCTCGGCTTCGCCGAGCCGGCGCGTACAGCGTTGCCCCGCGGTTCGGAGCGGACCGCAGGTTACGCGGAGGCGTAAGGAGCGGCGGAGCCCAGGATGTCGAGGCTGTCGAGGGGGCGGTCCTGATGGGTGACCAACGTGGTCAGGGCGTCGGCCCAAAGGGCGACGAGCAGGTTCAGACGGGGCTGTCGCACCAGGTTTCGTGGTGCCTTGGCACGCAGTCGGTAACGCCCTTCGGCGCCGCTCAGCGAGCAGTGGACCGCGTCTGCGACCAGGTAGGTCCACGACTGGAGGAGCCAGCCGTCCGGTACCGCAGGCGGACCCGAGCAGTCGAACACGAACGCCGGGCCGGGCCGCGTGAGGCGGCCGTGGGGGTGGCGGTGCTCCTGGTGCCGGCGGGCCAGGACCTCCGCCACCGTGACGGACGGGCCGAGATCGAGTGAGTCTGCGACGAGACACGGCCGTGACCAGGCCGCGGTGCTGTCCGCTCCGGCGCAGCCGTCGTCGATGAGAACCGCGAGGCCGGCGCTCGGGCGCATGTCCGGGGCACGGAGCATGACATGCAGGGCGAGGTGGGCGGCTGCGGCGGGCGAGCGCATGACCGCGTGCCTGAAGAGTTCGGACGGGAGACGGTACGCAGCCGACACCGCGGGCTCAGGGGGCGGAATGCAGGGAATCAGGGCGTTGCTGTCGTCCACCCCGGCAGGAGGTGTCGGCGAGGTGTGCCGGAGTGGGTCCTGTGGGCCACCCGGCAGCCTTCGGGCGATGTCCGCCCACAGGCGGGTGATCGCCGCCGAGCCGGCCGTGTCGACGCTGCCGGCGATGCGCAGTTCCGGGCCGTCCCAGGACGCGCCGACCTCGGCTCGCAGGCCGCTTGTGGCCAGCCCCCAGTCTCCGGAGGTGGTGCGGTACCACTGGGCCGTTGTCGGCGTGCCTGGAGATGTGGGTGGGGCGTGCACGGCTCCCAGGGCTTCTCGCACCGCGTCGCGCAGGTCGGCGGGTCCTGCGGCGGGTACATGTACCCGGGCCTCCAAGGAGCGGGGGTTTCCGGGAGGTGTGCCGGTGTCGGTCATGGGCGGTGCTCCTCGGTGTGAGGCGGTCGTCTCATGGGTGTCGGACAGTGATGTCGCTGCCATGGCCCACCGGGTCCCCGGCGTGGATCGGGCCGCCGTGGACGATTTCGGCGCGCAGACCCCCTCGGTGGAGGAGACCGCGCACGAGGCCGGGCCGGGTCAGCTGTTCGAGACGGACACAGGGTTCGCTCAGCCGAAGCCCACGGAGCGTGGCCCTGCCGACTTGAAACTCGGTTCCCACGAGCGGGTTGAGCCGTATGCCTTGGCATACGACGTTGCGCCTGCACTGCGCGGGGGACAGCTCGATGCCGGTATCCCGGGCAAGTGCCTCCAGGGCTTCGAGCTCGATCAGGGTGATGTCGCAGACGCCGGTCGCACGGCCGGTACCCCGTTGCCCGGGACGCGGCCCCTCCCCTGCCCAGTAGTTGCGGTCGCCCTCCAGGCCGCGTCCTGCGACGGCGCGGGCCAGCGTGACAACAAACGTGGGGGCACCGGCGGCAGGAGCCAGATGCATGGAGACGACCCGTCCGTGCTCCACGATGTGACCTCCTTCTGAGAGACCTGACGTACTACGAAGTGTGCTTCGGCACGCTCGGAGCCGACGGGGACAGGAAGTTGTCGTGTATCGCCTGAAGCGAGCGGAAGCGGTCCACGTCCAGTTCTTCCAAGGGGAGCTCGCGGCCGACGAGGTCTTCCAGCAGCAGGATGAACTCCATGAAACCGAGGGAGTCGATGATCCGGTTCTCGATCAGGTCGAGATCGGCCGGGATCACCCCGGCCTCCGGGTTCCTGGCCCGCAGCCATTCGGTCACCGGTTTGAGCGCGTCTTCCATGGCCCACCTTCCGTGGATGTGTCGCGGGACCGGCCGGCCGCCTCGTAGGTGCGGCGGAACTGTTCGACGAGGACGGCGGCCGGGTGCTGTCCGGCGACCCTGGAACAGGATCGGCCGCAGTACATGGCCATCTCCTCGATACGGCCCGCCGTTGCGGCCACCGGGACGGCCGCACTGTAGCGGGGGACGGGCAGCCGTCTGCCCCCCGCCCCGGTCGTCGCGATGAAAGTCGCAGGGTGCCGGGGCGCCTGCCCCGTCAGGGAGTTCCGCAGTACGCGGTGCGGCCGGGCGGGCCAGCCGATGTCGAATCGTGTGGTGACGACGGTGTCGTCCGCCGACGCGTCGACCACACGCTGTTTGTAGTGGGGATGGGCGGCGGACTCCACCGTGGGGATGAAGAGAGTTCCGGCCATGGCCCCGTCCGCGCCCTGCACCAGAACCCGCACCAGATCAGTACCGGTCGCGACGCCGCCCGCCACCGCCAGCACGGCGTCGGGGTACCGGGCGCGTGCCTCATGCAGCAAGCGCGCCGCGGGCAGTTCACCGAGAAGGTGCCCGCCTGCCTCGGTGCCCTGGAGGACAAGGACCCCAGCTCCCAGCCGGAGGGCCGCGTCCGCGTCGTGGAGCGTGCCGACCTGGATCACCAGAACACGGCCCGACCGTACGACATCGTGCGCCGCGTCGGCGTCCGGTAGTCCGAAGCTGGTGACGAAGGCATGCCCGGGCAACTGGTCCAGGGCAGCGCGGAGCTGGGCCCGACAGGCGGCGGGGCCGGTCACCTCGGGGATGACGTTCACGCCGAAGGGGCGGGAGGTCGAGGCGACGACGGCTCGTACCAGTTCACGTACCCGTTCCGGAGGCTCCTTGTAGAGCGCCAGGGCGCCTCCCGCCCCGGCCCGGGAGACCGCGGCGCACAGTTCGGGCCCCGCGATGCCTCCCATACCTGCCTGAAGCAACGGGAGGTCGAGGCCGAGGGCGAACTGAAGCCGGTTCATTCCGCTTCGCCGGCCTTCCGTACGGCCACGGTCGCGGCGCGGAGGTCGCCATCGAAGCGTTCATTCATTACGTGCACCCAGCGTTCCAGCCCGAACGCGACACAGCCGGTGAACGCGGGCTTGTCCGCGTAGGCGATGGAGCGGCGTTCCCCGAAGAAGTTGCGGTGGTTGTTCATCGAGGCCACGGCGGTGCCGTCGGTGTGCACGTATTCGTCCTTGACCGGCGCGAGCAGCTGCATGACGGTGCGGGCGCCCTCCTGCTCGAAGAAGGGATCGGTCGCCGGCTGCCGGAAGAGGGTGAGGCCCAGGTCGGCGGCGAAGGCAGCGAGCCGCACATGGTGGTGTTCGAGGTGGTCGCGGACCTGCTCGGCAGAGCCGATACAGATGATCTCCCGCATGGTGAAGCCCCAGAGCCTGCGCAGTCCGTCGTAGTGGTCTTCGTGACGGAAGCACTGGGCGACCGTACTCACCCGCAGGGGGGTTTCCCTCGCGGTTCCGGAGAAGTGCAGAAAGCAGCCGTAGCAGGCGGCGGAGGGCAACAGGTGGTCGGCGTCCGCGAGGTCCCGCGCGGGCACGGGACCGTCGGCGGCACCGCGGCTGTGGGCATCGAGTCGGTCGGGCCGTATGCGGGAGACGGGGCTGCCCAGGTGCGGGAAGTTGCGGAAGTAGTCGAGAGTGCGGAGGTCGTCGGCGTTGAGCAGGGGCGGGAACATCATCCGCGTGGCTCCCGCCCGGGTTCCCCAGTCCGTGAACACGTCGTCCAGAACGTGCAGCAGTACGGTCGCGGACTCTCCGAAGGAAGCGAGACCGTCGCGCACGGTCCACGGGCCGGTGCGGGCTGCGGGGTCAGTACCCGGCATCGAGTACTCCGATCCGGGTGAGGAAGTCCGTGGTCTTGCGCAGCACCCGGGCATGGGCGGCCTGCCGGGCGGGGTGGACGAGCAGTCGCTGTCGGAGCGCGTATCCGTCCGCGATGCCCGCGTCGCGGTAGACCGCGGGGTTGTAGAACGACTCCATGCTCGTGGTCATGTAGCGGCCGACGTAGGCGCTGGTCTCGCGCCGGGTCCGTTCGTCGATGCCGGCCGCCAGGAGCCGGTCCCAGAGCAGCTCAACCAGTCGTCGCCCGAAGGCGATGTGGCGGGATTCGTCCTGGTGGTGAAGGCGGTTGATGTGGCGGATGGTCGTGTGCAGCCGTTCGTCGGCCGCGAGTCGGACGTTGTAGTGGTCGACTATCTGCTCGAAGACCAGGATGCGGATGAACACCAGGAAGTTCTCGATCGCCGCGTCCCGTGGAGTTTCAGGCAGTTTCAGCTTCTTGTCGGGGTAGATCTTGTCGGCGTACTTGAGGCAGAACGTGGCGAAGAACCACATGTGGTCGTTCTCCTCGCCGATGAAGTGGTGGAAGAACTCCGAGGGTGCCTCGAATCCGGGCGTGTGGATCCGCCGCATGACCTCGATGAGCAGCTCCCTGATGCCGTGCACGTTCAGGCTGTAGAAGTGGACGCTCTCCCAGCGGCTCAGGGCGTGCAGTTGCTCCGGGGTCAGGGTCTGCATCGTTTCGGTGCCGTGGACCGTCAGCAGTTCCGGGGACATCCAGAAGTCGTCGGTGGGAATCGCCTTGGGCCAGTCGAAGGTGGTGTACGGGTTGTAGTAGTCCGCAGTCGCTTTGTCGGAGAGCCGTTCCAGGAGCGCGCGGAACTCGGCGGTGTCGTCGGGAACGGGTGGGCGCACGTCGTGTTCCTGTCGGGTCAGGCCCTCCACCGGATCCCCTCCAGCAGCGCCTTGTGGAGTTCGGGATTGGAGGCGGCCACGCAGGAGCGCTGGTTGTCGACGCCCAGGTCGGTCAGCGCGGTGTTCCCGAGCGGCTCGCCGTAGCCGTCGGTGATGACGGCGCCGGCCTTCTCGGCGAGAAAGACCGCAGCGGCGATGTCGTAGGGGAACAGATGGAGCACGCGTCCGTTGCCGACCCGCTCGAACTCGGCAAGGAGCCCGGGGTCGTCGCGCAGCAGCCGGTTGCCGATGTCGACGTACGCGTCGAGCTGGCCGGTGAGCAGCCGGGAGATGGAGTACGTGGCGCTGTTGAAGACGAACACGCCACCGGTGTTCGCGGATCGGTCGATGAGGTGGCCGTAGGCGTCGGTCATCAGATGCGCGGGATGGCCGTTGAATTCGAGGGACCAGAACATCCGGGAGAGGTCGGTGGTCGTGGTCAGGGACGGTACGGGGCGGTCGTAGCCGTGGGCGGTCACCGCGTCCGCGCCGCGCTCCCCGTAGAGGTAGGCCCCCGTCCTCATCTCCATCAGCAGTGCGTATTCCACATCCGCGATGCGGGGGCGGTCGGACATCCGGGCCACGGCCACGGAAACGGTGGCCGATTCGAGTCCCGCGACGGCGGGTCTGGTGCCGTCGATGGGGTCCACGACGAGCAGGAACTCGGGTGCGGCGCCGTGGAATTGCAGTCCACGGTCCTCGGAGTAGACGGCGACCGGTACGCCGCCGTCCACGACGTGCTTCCAGACGGCGGCCTCCGCCACGTCGTCGAGGCCGAACTGCGCGTCGCCACCGGGTGAATGGCCTCGCACGAGCCGACTGTCGAGCCGGTTCTGCGCGGCCAGTACCTCGTCGCGCACCGATGCGGCGAGCTGTACGACGTAGTCCTTCATGCTGTCTCCGTGGTGAAGAGTGCGTCGAGCCGGTCGCAGAGCAGGTCGGCTTCGGCTCGGGTGATGACGAGCGGCGGCCGGATCTTGATGACGTTGCCCCGGCCGTAGCGTGAGGTCCGCAGGATCAGGCCGTGTTCCATCCCGCGCCGCGCCAGGGCCTGTGCCCGGTCGCTGTGGGGGCGGCCGTCCTCGTCACCGATCTCGATGCCGATCATCAGACCGAGGCCGCGCACGTCCACGATGGACGGATGAGCCGTGGCGAGTTCCCGCAGCCGGTTCATGATGTGTGCACCCACCGCTCGTACGTTCTCCAGGAAGCCGGGGCGGCCGATGACGTCAAGGGTCGTCGCTGCGGCTGCCGCCGCCAGGATGTTGCCGCCGTAGGTGAACGAGTGGTGGTCGCTGCCGAGCCCGGACATCCGTTCGTCGGCGATGATGGCGGCGACCTGCGCGCCGGAGCCGCCCAATCCCTTGCCGGCGGTCAGGATGTCGGGGCGCACGCCATAGTGCTCGGCCGCGAACATCCGGCCGACCCGGCCGATGCCCGTCTGTATCTCGTCGAAGATCAGCGCGATGCCCCGCTCGTCGCAGAGGGTGCGCAGCGCGGCGAGATATCCGTCGGGCGGCACTATGTTCCCGCCGCTGCCCGAGATCGGTTCCACGACGACGCAGGCGACGCTGCCCGAACTGGCATGGTCGAGGAAGTCGTTGACTCGCTCGACACAGAGCAGTCCACAGCTGTCGGGGGTCTGCCGGTAGAAGCAGCGCAGGCAGTAGGGGTCGGGGACCTGGACCACGCCGGGCATCAGATGCGGGAAGGGTGCCTTGCGGAAGGACTCACCCGACATGGTGGTCGTCATCATGGTCTGGCCGTGATGGCTGCGGAAGAGGGTGATGACATCGCGCCGCCCGGTGCTGATCTGGGCCATCTTGACCGCGCCCTCGTTGGCGGTGGACCCGCCCGAAACCTTGAGGTGCACCTTGGTGAGGTTCTCGGGACTGACTTCGACCAGGCGTCGCACCAGTTCGTTGACCGGCTTGGTCTGGAAGGTCGACGTCGCGTGCACCAGCCGTTCGACCTGGTCGCGCATCGCCTTGACCACTTCGGGGTGACTGTAGCCGAGGCTGAGGTTGAAGGTGCCGGACGCGCAGTCGATGTATTGATTCCCGTCCGCGTCGTAGAGATAGATCCCTTCACCGTGATCCATCAGGTAGTCGCTGACCGGGTAGTAGATCAATTCTTGGGCGTGCGTCAAGTCGACCATGTGTCTCCTGCTGCTCACGACGTGGAATTTCGACGTGCCCGGCAAGTGCCCTTTGGCGGGGGCGTTCCATCCGCACGGAACAGCCCCCGCGAATCACGGCCTCCCGTGCGGAGGGAATCCCGGTGCTGGAATTTCAGATGTCCAGCACGAAGGTGAACGCGGCATCCCAGCCGTCCGCGGTCCGACGGACATCCATCAGACACTCCGGCCGGAAATACTTGTCCAGGTGATTGCGCCGTTCGTCCGGGAAGTACAGCATCGTGGTCAGTACCTCACCGCCCGGGGGCTGCACCTTGACGTGCACGTGGCGTGTGCGGCCCGGGTACACGGCGGGCAGCACCGTCTCCAGCCGCCAGTTCCCGTCGCTGTCGGCGAACAGGTGGCCCCGGAGCCGGAACCCCTCCTCGTCGTAGACGCCCTCGTCCCCGACCTGCCAGAAGTCGAGGAGTGCGCCACCGACGGGCTTGCCTTCGGGGGTGACGATGCCGCCGTGGAGCAGCAGGGGCGTGCCGCCCTCCACATCGCCTCTGAAGTCCGGCTTGTGCGGGGTGTCGGGCTTGTAGAAGGGCCCTTCCTTCTGCTCCGGAGTGGGCGGGGTTCCATTGCATCTGACCGTTGGCGTCAGCGTCAGCTTCCCGTCGCCGGCTTCCGAAATCCCTTCCCCGGGAGTGGGGCGCAAGTCGCTTTCCGGCCTCGTGTTGTCCACTGCGAAATTCTCCCTTGTTCAAGGATCTTTCGACTCACGGAATCATAACGGCCCGACTTTGCACTGACCAGAACGTATCAGCCTGTTGAGGAGTGCTTATTGGCCAAGAACACCGGGAATTCGTCTTCCGATCTTCACGTTCCCGACCGCGGAATTACCTAAGGCATTGGATTAAGGCATTTTCACCGTACGGAAAGTGACGGTGTTGCAGAGGGTTATGAGGAGTGGGACGGAAGAGACGGACGAGCACGCGCGAGGAGGGGTATGTGAAGGGAATGGGCGGAGACTGAAGGCTGGGCTCGACACCTTCGGGCTGTCCGTGACTCCTGCCCCGGATCGCGGCATCCGGGGCGGCGGACGGCGGAGCCTCGTACGCCTGTCTTCGATGCCCCGCCGCGCTGCCCGCCTGCCTGCCTGGTGGTGCTGCGCCGGCTCCGGCGGCGTGGCCGGGGCAATACGGCGAAGAACCGCACCATGGAGCTCAGCCGGTACGGTCCGCCGCCGGCCCCGGTTCGTCCGCCAAGTGGTGGAGCAACACCGTCCGTGCCCCGGCGAAACAGTCGGCGTCGGGCGGCGCGGTGAGGATGTCCGCCAGGGTGAACAGGTCCAAGGTCCGGCTGAGTTCACGCCAGTCGCTCGGCAGAAGACCACCCGCGTGCCGGTAGCCGGACACGAACCCGTCCACGAAGGAGGGCGGATACAGATGGGCGAAGCGCAGCATATTGCCGATGTCGTAGAGGGGCGAGCCACTGAACGCTTGTTCCCAGTCCAGCACGGCCGCCACGTCCCATCGGCCACGCTCCCGTGAGACCAGCACGTTCTTGGGGTTGAAATCGCAGTGGACCAGTCGGCTGTGCCCGCTCACGTCGGCGACCCGGTGCGCGGTCCGCGCGGCGAGCCCGCGCAACGCGTCGGCCTCCACGGACGTCAAGGCGTTGCCGTCGCCGGTGGTGGCCAGGCATCGCTCGACGAAACCGGGCAGGTCGGCCGCCTCGTCACCCGCCTCGGCCGGAACGAGGGTGGCGTCGTGGAAGGGGCCCGGCCTGGGCAGCCGTACCGCGGCGATCCGGGCGAGGACCCCGCCCACCGCGCCGCCGAGCTCGGCCGCCTCGGCTGCGGTCGGCTCGTCGGCGAGCGCCTGTCCGAGGGGAATGCCGTCGGCGAACCGGTACACCAGCGTGGGCCTGCCCGTAGCGTTGCCGTACGGATCGGACGCGACGACGTCGACCACCGGAACGGTCGGCGCCGCCCGCTCCAGTACGGCCGACTCCACGGCGCAGGTGTTGCGGTGCATCCGGGTCCCGCTGGATCGGTAGCGACGCAGAACGTACCGCTCCCCCTGTCGTGTCGTCACCAGGCGCATGTCGTTGGTGAACCCGCCGGGCAGCGGGCTCACCTTCGACAGGCTCAGGCCGGGCAACGCTCGTTCCATCAGCCACGCACGGGTCGCGGTGTCGAGGCCGGCATGGTCACCGATCGTCATGACGGCCCCCCTTCCCGTTCGCGGCCCAGTTCAAGCGGTCCCTGCCGCCAACGGCGGTACGTCTGCGCCCGAGCCGTCCGCGGACGGTCGCGCCGTCCCGTCGCGGGCCACGTGCCGTGCTTCCTCGGCAGCCCGCTCGGCCAGCACCAGACCTCCCGCCGGTCCGGCGAGCGGGCCGAGGGCGGCAGGGACCACGAAGTCGTCGGCGGCATGCTCCGGCAGGCCCGGATAGCCGGCCAGTGACCGGGCGAGTTCCGCCCGCAGCAGGGGGAAGAGGCCGGGCAGTACGGCCATCCCGCCTCCGATCACTATGCGTTCGGGCGCGGTGGTGTAGATGATGTCGCGCAGCCCGGAGGCGAGGTAGACCGCCTCCATGTGCAGGGCGCGTCGGAGCACTTCACCACTCAGCTCCTCCGCCGGTCGTCCCCAGCGGGCGGCGACGGCCTCGCCGCCCGCCATGCCTTCCCAGCAGTCCGCGTGGAAGGGGCAGGATCCCGGGAAGTCGTCCCCCGGTATCCGGGGGACGCTGAGATGCCCCATCTCCGTGTGGACCAGGCCGTTGATGACGCGTCCCCCGATCACCGCCCCGCCGCCGATGCCGGTGCCGACCGTCAGGTACACATAGGTGCCCCGGCCCCGTGCGGCGCCCCAGCGGCCCTCGCCAAGCGCCGCGCCGTTGACATCGGTATCGATGGCAACCGGCACACGGAGCGCCGCGGCAATCGTTCCCGCGACGTCCACTCCGGACCACCCGGGCTTCGGCGTCGCTGCAAGGCGCCCGTAGCCGGGATGCGAGCGGCGCAGTTCGAGGGGGCCGAACGACGCGATGCCCACGGCGTCCAACGGCCCCTTCACCGCAGCCTCCTCGAAGAAGGCGACTGCTCTGGCCAGCGTCGGTTCCGGCTCTCCTGTGGGGAAGCGGATCTCGTCCTCGATCCGGTCGGGCGCCGATCCGACCAGGCACACGAACTTCGTCCCGCCGGACTCGATCGAGCCCAGCCGCGGCCCGTTCACGCGCCCACCGGCCAGCCGTCCGCGCCGGCCGGGCCGACGTCGGAGCGGATGACAACCTTCATGGCGTCGTACCGACTGCCCATCCCGTCGCGGCCGACCCCGCCCAGCGCGCCGAGCGCGTCCTCGTACGCCTCCAGTGGGAACTCGTGCGTCACCAGGCGTTCCAGTCCCAGACCGCCCGCCAGGTCGACGGCCACGGGGAAGGTGTCCCCCCGGAAGTCACCGGCACCGATCAGCCGGATCCCGCGATTGGTCAGCCGGAGCGGCCGCAGCGGCACGCTGTAGCTGTCGTCGAAGCCCATGAGGACGACCCGGCCGCCGTCGTCGATCAGGCGCAGGGCATCCTCCAGACCGCTGCCTGTGGTGTCGAACACGACGCCGGGACGATCACCTCCGGACGCCTTCGCAAGGGCCTCGGCCGCGTCCGTTCGGGACACGTCCACCACATGCTCGAACAAGTCGCGCGCTGCGGACAGCCGGTAGTCGTCCCTCTCGGCCACGATGACGCAGCGCGCCGTCCGGGCGGCGACCAGTGCGACGAGCACGCCGATCGGTCCCGCGCCCAGTACTGCCACGGTGTCATCGACCGTCAGACCGACCGCTTGAACGTTGTTGAGGACACAGGCGAGCGGTTCGATGAGTACCGCGCTACGGAAGGTCATCCCATCGGGAACGCGTCGCACGAACCGTTCCGGCAGCACCACGGCGTCGGCGTATGTCCCGTCACGGTCCACGCCGACCTCCGTCCCCGCCTTGTTCCGGCAGAAGTTCGTCGCCCCGCGCACACACGGCGCACACCAACCGCAGTACAGCGTCGGGTTGACCACCACTCGGTCCCCGACGGCGAGCGACCGCACCCCGGCACCCACCTCCTGGACCAGACCGACCGACTCATGGCCGAGCACCACACCCGGCCTTGCCGGGAAGCGACCGAGGAGAATCTTGCGGTCGGTCCCGCAGATCCCGGTGCCGACAACCTTCACCACTACGTCATCGTCAGCGCCGATGCGTGGCGCCGGACGCTCTTGCAGCTCGACGGACCCGGGCCCCAGGTAGACAAGTGCGCGCACAGGTACCTCCCTCTCGGTGTGCGGCAGCGAGTGCTGCCGGCGCCGTGCAAGGCGAAGCTGTGTTCGGCCATCGACGTTAGCGCAGGGCCACCTGCTGGGAAACGGCGCTTCTGAGCCGTTGGGCGCGCCGCCTCACCCCTGTCGGGCGGCGACGCTTCGTCCCCGTTCCCGTCGAGAATTTCGTCGCTGACTGCCCGCCAGAACTCCACGCGAGGTGAGTTCGCAGGGTGGCTGGTGCCACCCGTGGGCTCGCTCTGCCGCAGTCCCCCCGGACAGGGCTCAGAGGACCGCGGCCAGGACGGTCGCCGTGACCGAGGCGGATGCGCTGCCCACCGCGGCAGTCGTGATCTCGTGGACACCGTCCGTTCGGCAAGGGCTGCCCGCCGCCTCAGCCGACCGGGAGCGTTCTACGGGCGACGGGCTCCGGACGGTGGTTCACAGTGCCCGCCGGTGGCCTTCCCAGTACGGATCGCGCAGCCGCCTCTTGTACAGCTTGCCGTTGGGATCGCGGGGCATCTCCTCGATGAAGTCGATACTCCTGGGGCGCTTGTACCCGGCCAGATGGTGTTCGCAGTGGCTCAGGATCTCGGTGGCCAGCGCTTCCCCCGCCCCGTGTGTCCCGGCCGGTTCGACGACCGCCTTGACCTCCTCGCCCCAGTCGGGATGCGGAATGCCGAAGACGGCCACGTCGGCGACCGCGGGGTGGCTGAGGAGGGCAGCCTCGATCTCGGCGGGGTAGATGTTGACACCACCGGAGATGATCATGTCGATCTTGCGGTCGCGGAGGAAGAGGTAGCCGTCCTCGTCGAGGATGCCGAGGTCGCCGACGGTGAAGAAGTCGCCGATGCGGTTCTTCCTCGTCTTGGTCTCGTCCTTGTGGTAGCTGAATCCGCCGGTGTTCATCTTCATGTAGACGGTGCCGAGCTCGCCGGGCGGCAGGCGGTTGCCGTCGTCGTCGAAGACGGCGAGTTCGCTGATCGGCCAGGCCCTGCCGACCGTGCCCGGTTTCTTCAGCCAGTCCTCGGCGGTGGCGAAGGCGCCGCCGCCCTCGCTGGCCGCGTAGTACTCCTCGACACACCGCCCCCACCAGTCGATCATGGCCCGTTTGACGTGGTCGGGGCAGGGTGCTGCGCCGTGAATGGCATGGCGCATGGCCGTGACGTCGTATCCCCGCTTCACCTCGTCGGGGAGGGCGAGAAGGCGGTGGAACTGGGTCGGGACCATGTGCGTGTGGGTGCAACGGTGGGTGTCGATGAGGCGCAGCATCTCTTCGGGCACCCACTTGTCCATCACGACCAGCGGGTGCCCGATGTGCAGGGACGCTCCCGCGAACTGGAGGACGGCGGTGTGGTAGAGCGGCGAGCAGACGAGATGGACGTTGCCGTCGAAGGGTTTGATGCCGAAGATGCCGAGGAATCCGCCGAGGTGGCTCTCCTCGGGGAGCTTGCCGGGGAGCGGACGGCGGATGCCGCGCGGGCGGCCGGTGGTACCCGAGGTGTAGTTCATGACCCAGCCGAGGGTGCGGGCCTCGGGGGGTGCGTCGGACTGCCCTTCGAGCAGTTCGGCGTACGGGCGGAAGCCGTCGACCATGCCTACGGCATAGCGGTGGCCGGCCGGAAGCTCGGCCTCGTCCGCAGCCGCGGTCGCCGCCTGGGCGAACCGCTCGTGGGCGATGAGCACCTTGGCTCCGGAGTCGGCGACGATCCAGGCGATCTCGGGGCCGACGAAGTGGTGGTTGACGGGTACGAGATAGAAGCCGGCCTGGGAGGCGGCGAGGTAGGCGGTGAAGAACTCGACACCGTTGGGCAGGACGACCGCGAAGGCGTCGCCCCGTCGGAGTCCGGCCGCGCGCAGTCCGTGGACCAGACGGTTGGCTGCGGCGTGCAGCCGGCCCGCCGTCCAGCTCTCGCCGTCGGGCGCGATCAGAACCGTACGGCCGGGATCGGCGGCGGCCTGGGCCCAGAAGCCGTTGGGCGGCCGGTTCATGAGGCGCTCCGTCCGGCGATGCGGTTGATCCGGTCCACGGCGCGCTCGAAGCCGCGGGTCAGATCGTCGAAGACGGCCTGAACGCTGCGTTCGCTGTTCATCCGGCCGACGATCTGACCGACGGGGGTGCCGAGCAGCGCACCGGTCTCGTACTTCTGAATACGGGAGACGGCTTCGGCGACCAGCAGCCCCTGGAGCGGCATGGGCAGGGTGCCGGGTCCGGACGGGTCGTCCCAGGCGTCGGTCCATTCGGTACGGAGCTGGCGTGCGGGTTTGCCGGTGAGCGCGCGGGAGCGGACGGTGTCGCCGGAGCCTGCGGCAAGGAGTTTGCGGGTCAGCGCGCGGGAGTGGAGGTCCGCCTCTTTTGTGGTCAGCCAGAGGGAGCCGAGCCACACGCCCTGGGCGCCCAGGGCGAGTCCGGCGGCGATCTGCTCTCCGCTGCCGATGCCGCCGGCGGCGAGGACGGGGAGCGGCCCCACGGCGTCGACCACGTCCGGAACCAGGACCATGGAGGCGATCTCACCGGTGTGGCCGCCCGCCTCGTACCCCTGGGCTACGACGATGTCGATACCCGCGTCCGCGTGGTGGCGGGCGTGTCTGGCACTTCCGGCGAGCGCGGCGACGAGAACGTCCTGGCCGTGGGCGCGTCCGACGACGTCGGCGGGCGGCGACCCGAGGGCGTTGGCGAGGAGTTTGATGGGGTAGTCGAAGGCGACGTCGAGCTGGTTGCGGGCGACTTCCTCCATCCATCCGGTGATGCGCCAGCCGGACGCCTCGCCCTCGGCGAGTTCCGGTACACCGTGCTCGGCCAGGGTGTCCTGGACGAACTGACGGTGTCCGGCCGGGATCATCGCCTCCACGTCGGCCTCGGTCACCCCCTCCACCTTCTTCGCGGGCATGACGACGTCGAGACCGTACGGCTTGCCGTCGGTGTGCTCCTGCATCCAGTCCAGGTCACGTGCGAGGTCGTCGGGGGCGGTGTAGCGGACCGCGCCGAGTACGCCGAATCCGCCGGCCCGGGTGATGGCCGCGGCCACCGCGGGGAACGGCGTGAAGCCGAAGATGGCGTGCTCGACTCCCAGTTTCTTGCTCAGCTCCGTCTCCATGGGGCGCAGGATGCCGCAGTCGGACATTCGAGGGAAGAGATTTTCTGATGCAGTGTCAGATTCTTTGTGGCGTCGGGGGCCTCCGCGACAGCAGTGGTGACAGTAATCTCTGCGGCGGCAGGAAGTTTCATCGTCGGACGAAATTTCGAAAGTTACTTTCGCGCAGCAGGAAGGGGTTCCGGATGACCGAGGACGCGGCCGTCAGAGGGATCAGCCGACGCAGGCTGGGCGGTGGGATGCTGGCCCTGGGCGGAGCACTCGCCCTGGCGCCGATTCCGTTCGCGGAACGGGCGTCGGCCATGGAGTCGGGGGCGGGGTCGTCGGGTATGCACACAGGGATCGGGACGAGCGCGGCATCCGGGCAGGCCCGGCCGACGCTGCGGCGCGGATCCGCCGCCCGTGCCGGGTTGTTGCAGGGGCCTTTGGACCAATTGGTTGCCGATGCGGAGAAGTTCCTCTCCAACTCCCCCAAACACCCCTGGTACGCGGGTGCGGTGCTGCTGGCCGGGCGAGGTGGCACGGTGGCACTGCACCACCCGATCGGCAAGGCCGTGCGCTACGCGGCGTACGACGAGAAGACCGACACAGGGGTGGAGTTCCCGCCCGACCAGCAGATCGCCATGGCCGAGGACACGGTCTTCGACCTGGCTTCGGTGTCGAAGCTGTTCACCTCGATCCTGGCCGTGCAGCAGATCGAGCGCGGAACGCTGGAGCTGGAGGCGAAGGTTGCCTCATATCTGCCCGATTTCGCCGGTGGCGGCAAGCAGGACATCACGATCCGTCAGCTGCTCACGCATACGTCGGGCTTCCGTGCCTGGATTCCGCTGTACAAGGCACCTACGCGGGAGGGGAAGCTGGAGCTGCTCTGGAACGAGGTGCCTGCCAACCCGCCCGGCACGGTCTACCTCTACTCCGACCTCAATCTGATCTCGCTGCAACTGGTCCTGGAGAAGATCACCGGCCGCACGGAGGATGTCCTGCTCCGTGAGCAGATCACTGCTCCGCTCGGTATGCACCGCACTCGGTACAATCCGCCGGCCTCCTGGAGGCCGAAGATCGCCGCAACCGAGGATGCCCGGCTCCCCTGGTCCGGCCTCGACCGCGGGCTGGTCTGGGGCGAGGTGCACGACGAGAACGCGTACAGTCTGGACGGCGTGGCGGGCCACGCCGGAGTCTTCTCCTGCGCCTGGGACCTCGCGATCCTCGCCCGTACGCTGCTCAACGGCGGGATCTACGGCCGCGCGAGGATTCTCTCCGCCAAATCGGTGGACCTGCTGTTCACGGACTTCAACACCGCGTTCCCCGGCGATGCGCACGGACTCGGCTTCGAGCTCTACCAGCACTGGTACATGGGTGCTATGGCAACCCCTCGTACCGCAGGCCACACCGGTTTCACCGGCACCAGTCTGGTCCTGGACCCCACGACCGACTCGTTCCTGATCGTCCTCGGCAACTCGGTCCACCCGGTGCGTAGTTGGCGCTCCGGCAGCGCGCCACGCGTCGCCACCGCCAACCAGATGGCGCGCGCCGTCGCGGTCCGTCCCGCCCGGGGGCGAACGGCGTGGTTCTCGGGACTGGCGAGCGGCACCGGCGCCACGCTCACGCTGCCCGCGCTGCGTCTCGCGTCGTCGCGGGCCCGGCTGAGCTCGGCCCTCTGGTGGGACACCGAGCCCGGGTCCGATTTCCTCTTCCTGGAAGTGTCGGCGGACGCAGGGGCGACCTGGCAGGCGGTGCCGTTCACCACCGTACCGATGGCCGGTCAACACCACCCGGAGCCCGAACCGCATCCGACGGGCTCGGTCTCCGGCTGGTCCGGCCGCGTCTGGCACCGTCTCGACGCGGACCTCGCCGCATGGCGCGGCAAGGAAGTACGGCTGCGGTGGCGGTACGCCACGGATCAGCTGTACGTCGGGCGCGGGGTGTACGTGGACGCCGTCCGGGTCGAGGACGGCAATCGGACGGTCTTCGACGAGAGCCGGTCCGGGGATACCGCGGGCATCGAGGCGCTGGGATGGACGGCTTCAGCGGACTGAGTCGGGCCGTGGCCTACTGAGGCGGGCTGTCGAGCCATTGGCCGGCCTTGCCGGGGAAGGGCCGTCCGCCTTCCCCGGCACGGTCACAGCAGCTGGACGGCGAGTGCCGTGATGAGGACGCTGGAGACCAGAGCGGTGACGAGCTGCCCACGCCTGCTCGTCACCGCCCGGCCGAGCAGCGCTCCCCCACCGGCGAGCAGCAGCTGCCAACTGGCCGACGCCACAAAGGCGGCCAGTACGAACACCGCCCGCTCCAGGTGGTCCGCGTCGGCGGTGGTACGGCTGCCGAGCACGAGCGCCGCGAAGTAGATGACAGTGGCGGGGTTCATCATGGTCATCCCGAGCAGCATCAGATAGGACCGTGCCGGACTGACAGGGTCCGTCCCGATCCGGTCCACAGTCCGCCGCCCCCGGTACCGCACGATCGCCGCCGTACCGCCGCGGGCCGCCAGCGCGATCAGCACCAGTGCCGACGCCCATCGCAGAGGCGGCATGACCGGTGTGAGCACATGCGTGAGCGAGGAACCACCCACCACCGCGACGACCGCGTAGAGACCGTCGGCGGTTGCGACGCCCAGTGCCGCACAGGCCCCCGTCCTCAGGGACGTCCGGGCGGTGAGACCCACCAAGTAGGTCCCGACCGCTCCCACCGGTATGGCAATGCCGTACCCGGCCAGAAGTCCCGCGACCAGGACGGCGATCATGCGCGTTCGGGAGTCCGGCTCCGCAGTCCGCCGGGCTGCTGCCGACCGCGCACCGAGCGTGCGGCGGAGACCGGCGTCAGCGGGGCGGTGATCGATTCCATGGGCAGATGATGGGGCCGGCGCGGCACCGCGGGCAAGGCATTTTCTTGACGCCGGACCGTCCGGGGCCGGCAGTGCGGCATCGGCACCCCCTTCCGCGGGGCGGGTGCCTGCGACGGAGAATGCTCCGATGACCACATCTCCGCAGAACTGGACGCGCGCCGAACGACTTGATGCCGACCGGGTGACAGAGGCCCTGAACGCCGAGGCAGGTGTCCGGCTGGTGGTGGAGGGGCCCTGTCCGGGAGGGGAGGTAGGTGCCGCGTACGTGCGGTGGCCCGACGGGCACCGGTCCGTGCTGAAGTGGCGGCCGGATACGCAGCTCAAGGATCTGCGGGCGGGACCGTTGGCGGTGTGCGAAGTGCTGCACACGCAGGGGTATCCCTGCCCGTCGACGGAGTTGGCGGTCCAGGTGGATCGCGCGGTCGTTCTGGTCCAGGAGTGCCTGCCGGGCACGCCGGTGAAGTGTCTGGACCACCATGGGCTGGATCAGGCACTGGCCCTGAACGAGTCGCAGGCGGGGCTGTTGGCCGAACGTACGGATGTCCCGTTGATGAACCTGTACCTGCTCGACGACGGCCCCGGCTACTGTCTTCACGGGCCACTGCGTCGGCACAGCCGGCGCAGTGGTGCCCTGGAGCACCGGGTCAAGTCGGCCGGGGCCGATCACCCACACCAACTGCCCGGACACGACGTCGTGCACCACGACTTTCACCACGGCAACCTGCTCGCCCTCGACGGTTCGGTCACCGGAGTCATCGACTGGAACGGCGCCGGCCGGGGCGACCGCCGTTTCGACCTGGTCACTTTGCGCTTCGGGCTGCATGCGAACCAGCAGGCCCCGGGCGTCACGCGCCGCCTCGACGACATTCTGGACGGCCTGCCCGATGATGTCCTGCGTCCCTCCTGGGCGCATATGAGTCTGCGCATGGTCGACTGGGCCATCAGGCACTTCGCGCCGGGCGACGTCGAGCACTGGCTCGACCTGGCCGAGCAACGCGTGTGACGAGCGCAGGGCAGGTGAGCCGCGGCGGAGTTGTGCTGGACGAAGCGTTGCAGGTGCCGGCAGGGGGATGACCTTCTGCGGTCAGCGGGTTGGCACGAAATGAGACCCGGCGCGACCGGCTGGGACTACCGGTACCACCTCTCCACCGCCCCGGGCACCGGGCCGACCGTCCGGGGTGGTCCCAGGAGCCGCAGAGGGCGGACTGTCCCGGGTGCGGGCGGCCGATGCAGCATCTGCTGACGGTGGCGAGCACCGAGGCCGATTCCCGTTCGCGACGGGCCTGGGAGCCGGTGGAGGACCGCGGCCGGCCGTTCGAAGGGGCGGAGCCGGTCCTGGGCGACCTCGGGGGTGCGTATCTGTTCCAGTGCCCCACCTGCCCGGGGCGACCGTACACGCACCGCTTCGACTGCTTCCGAGAGCAGGATAGGGTGCCCGCCGGGCGACCACAGGAGGAACATGAAGGCCGCGATCGAACTATCGACAACTCCATTAAAACCACTGCGAGTTGCCGCTTTCCGGCGATTCGTCCTCGCCAATCTCATCTCGACGACCGGGTCCGCGGTGGCTCCCCTCGCCCTCGCCTATGCGGTGATCGGACAGGGCGGAGGAGCCGGGTCCCTCGGCGTCGTGCTGGCCACCAACTCCGTGCCGACGATCGTCTTCACCGTCGCGGGCGGCGTCCTCGCGGATCGTCTGTCGCGCAGCCGGATTCTGTTTCTGGGCAATCTCCTGTCCGCATCCGCGCAGGGGGTGCTCGCCGTGCTGGTGGCCACTCATCATGCGACGACCGCTTCGATCGCGGCGTGCGGCTTCGCGTCTGGGGTCGCCGTGGCCTTCACCGCACCGGCCGCGGTCGGTGTGGTGGGGCAACTCGTCGCGGCGGAGCACCTGCAGCAGGCCAATGCGCTGGTCCGGCTTCCGAACAATGCCGTCAAGGTGCTCGGCCCCGTCGTCGGAGGTCTGGTCGTCGCGGTCGGCGGCCCGGCGTGGGCCCTGTCGTGGGATGCGCTCACCTTCCTGGTCGCAGCGCTCCTGTTGCTCGGCCTGCGGCTGGGCGCGCCGGTCACGAAGGGCAGCGCCCTGGCCGACCTGCGGGCGGGCTGGTCCGGCTTCCGCTCCCGCACCTGGCTGTGGACGTACACCGCCGCCGGAACGGTCGTGGTCGCCGCATGGCTGGCCGGCTTTCAGCTCCTCGGCCCGGTCGTCGCCGCCGAGCACTACTCGGGGGCGCGCTCCTGGGGGCTCGTCCAGGGCGCGTTCGCGTTCGGGCTGCTTGCGGGGACGGTGGTCTGCCTGCGCTGGAAGCCCCACCGTCTGCTGGCCGTTGCCGTCGTCACCGGCTCCGGGCTCTGCCTGCCACCGGCAGCCTTGGGAATGGGCCTGGCCCTGCCCTGGGTGCTGCTCGGTGCCGTGCTCGCGGGCGTGGGGCTGGATGTCGCCATCGTGGCGTGGAACACCGCGCTCCAACAGCACGTGCCCCAGGAGGAGCTGGGCCGCATGAGCTCGTTCAACGGTGTCGGGGAGCGTATCGCCATCCCGCTCGGCTACCTCGTCACCGCGCTCGCCGCACGTGCCTGGGCCGATCGGACCGTGCTCCTGGTCTGTGCCGGTGCCATCGTGGCCACCACGGTCCTCAACCTCTGTGTGCGGGACGTGTACCGCGTCAATCGCGTCTGAGCGCGCGGGCGTGTACTCGACAGCGCACCCGGTAGGCCACCGTCTCAGACCGGTCCGGGGTCGTCCGGCTGGATGCCTGCCCGGCGGGACACGTCCTCGCTGTGCTCCAAGTGGCTGCGCCCCTCCTCGCCGAGCTGCCTGAGCACCCCGGCGAGCACCGTCTCGACGGTGGCCAGCGTTGGGACCATGCTGTCGTACGGTGAAGGCGCGGCGACATGACTGGGCAGAACGACGTCGGCGAGGCTGGTCACCGGCGAGAGCCAGGCGTCGGTGAACAGGACGACCTTGCTTCCGCACTGCGCGGCCATCTCGGCAATGACGATCTTGTCCGGTTCGTAGCGCCGGTAGTCGAAGACCACGAGGACGTCCCGCCGGCCGAGACCCGCCAGGACGGCGGTCCGCTCCACGTCGCGGTCCGGCAGGATGACCACGTCCCCGCGCAGTTGCATGAGGTGCAGCCCCAGGTACTGCGCCAGCAGATGCGTGAACCGGCCGCCGGCCAGGATGATGCGACGCTTGGGGTGGCAGAGCAGGGAGATCGCCGCCTGCACGTCGTGGGGCGGCAGTTCCCGCAGCGTACGTGCGACCTCGGGGCTGAAGACGTCCTGTCCGCCCTCGGGGTGCGCGGTGTCCCGCCCCTCCTCCTCCTGTGCGCCGGGTGACGTACTGCCGTATCCCCGTGTGCTGTAGAGCTGCAGAGGTGAGGCGCTGCGTTCTTCCAGCTCCCCCCGCAGCGCCGCCTGGAAGCCGGGGAACCCCTTGTAGCCGAGCCGGTTGACGAAACGGATCACCGTGGGCGCGCTCACCGCGGCGCGTTCGGCGAGCGTGGCCACCGTCTCGAAACCGGCCGACGGGTAGCCGGCGAGAAGCACCCGGGCCACCTTGCGTTCGGCGGGGCTGAGGTCACCGAACCGTTGCCGGATCTCTTCGGCGAGTGAGGACATGGGCCGGGCCACCTTTCCAAAGGGGTTCAGATTACGCGGATCGGCGTGCTCCGGGTATCCGGGTCAGCTGTCGCCGTGGAGCCGAGAGCTGTGATCAGTGCCGCAAGAAGGGCGACCCTGGGCGGGACCGTCGTCACGTCCAGCCACTCCTGCGGGCTGTGGTCACCGCCGCCGACCGGGCCGAGGCCGTCGAGCGTCGGCACCCCGGCTCCGGCAATGGTGTTGGCGTCGCCGACACCACCGGTGGCAGCGGCTCCCAGGTCGAGGCCGAGCTCAGCCCCGGCCTCCCGGGCGTGGGCGAACACAGCCCGGGCCGCCGGGGTGTCCTCCATGGCCGGGCATGCTTCCGTCTGCCGCACGGTGGCCGTGGTGCCCGGTACGGTCAGGTGGGCGGCGGCGGCCTCGATGGCCTGACGGGCGCGCTGGATACCCGATCCGGTCGAGGAGCGTACCTCCACATGCAACTCGGCCTCGGGGCAGACGATGTTGATACGGCTGCCGGCCCGGATCATCCCTACATTGACCGTGACGTCGCCCCACCGTCCGTTCATCTGCTGGCAGGCGATGAGCAGCTGTGCGGCGGCGAGCGCGGCGTTCGCTCCGCGTTCCGGTTCGATGCCGGCGTGGGCCGCCCGTCCCGTGACGGTGATCATGAAGTCCGCCACCCCCTTGCGGGCGATGACGAGGTCGCCGTTCTCCCGGGCGCACTCCAGGCCCAGCCCGTAGTCCACGGCTGCGGCGAGCTCCGCGGTCACCCGGCGGCTGGCCGGGGAGCCGATCTCCTCGTCGGGGGTGGCGAGGAAGACGATCTCCGCGAAGTCCGTCATCCCGCGGCGCAGCAGGAGTTCCACGGCGGTGAGGCCGGCCAGCAGGCCGCCCTTGTCGTCGCTGACTCCGGGGCCGTGGGCGAGCGGTCCGTTACGGGTGAAGGGGCGCTGCGCCGCTGTCCCGTCGTCGAAGACGGTGTCCAGGTGTCCGGCGAGAAGGATGCGCCGTCCGCCCTGTTCGGCAGGGAGCCGGCCGCGCAGCCGCCCCACCACCAGGTCACCGAAGTGCGTGTCCTGGCCCGGGGCCGTGACGGGCGACCGGTCCACCTCGAACCCCAGGCCGGTCAGGCGTCGCACGGTCCATGCCGCGATGCGATTGACTCCTTCAGGGCTGTACGAGCCGGAGTCGATGGACACCAGATGTTCCAGGTCCGCCAGGTAGCGGGGCTGGAGAGCGAGGGCATCGGGGAGCAGCAGGGCCGCCGTGCCCCGCTGCCGTACCTCGGGCATCACAGGACCTTCGACAGGAAGGTACGGGTACGTTCCTGCTGGGGATCGCCGAGTACCTGCCGTGGCTCACCGGCCTCGACCACGACACCGCCGTCCATGAAGACGGCCGTGTCCGCGACCTCCCGGGCGAATCCGATTTCGTGTGTGACGACGACCATCGTCATCCCTTCTGCGGCCAACTGCCGCATCACGTCGAGCACTTCCCCGACCAGTTCCGGGTCCAGAGCCGACGTCGGTTCGTCGAAGAGCATCAGTTCGGGCTTCATCGCGAGCGCCCTGGCGATCGCGACGCGCTGCTGCTGGCCGCCGGACAGCTGGGCCGGATAGCGCTCGGCGCGGTCGGCGAGGCCGACCCGGTCCAGCAGCCGCAGGGCGTCGGCACGTGCCTCGGCCCTGGTGATTCCCGCGACCTTCACGGGCGCCTCCATGACGTTCTCCAGCGCTGTCATGTGCGGGAAGAGATTGAACCGCTGGAACACCATCCCGATGTCGCGGCGGGCGCGGGCGATCTCGCGTTCCTTCAGCTCGTACAGCCGGTTGCCCTGCTGTCGGTAGCCGACCGGGGCGCCGTCGACGGAAAGGCTGCCTCCGTCGATCTTCTCCAGATGGTTGATGCAGCGCAGGAACGTGGACTTCCCCGAGCCGGAGGGGCCCAGCAGGCAGCAGACGCGGCCGCGTTCGACGGTCAGGTCGATGCCCCGGAGCACGGAGACCTTCCCGAAGTGTTTGCGCACGCCCTCGGCGTGCACCATCGGCGTTTCCACTCTCATCTCTCATCCCTTCGAGTCGGTCGATGCGGCGGGGCCGGTGCGGGAGATCCGGAGTGCGGCACCCGTGACGAGGCGTTGCAGCGGCCCGGTGGCAGGGGTGCCGGGTGTCGTGCCGCGGCCGTATCGGCGCTCCAGCCAGGACTGTGGCAGGCCCAGTGCCGTGACGAGGATCAGGTACCAGATGCTGGCGACCACGAGCATGGGGATGACCTGGTAGTTCTGGGCGTACACGTCCTGGATGTTGGACATCAGGTCGTGGGCGGAGATCACCGAGACCAGAGCGGTCATCTTGAGCATGTTGATCGTCTCGTTCCCCAGCGGAGGGATGATGACCCGCATGGCCTGGGGCAGCACGATGCGCCGGGTGGTCAGGGCCGGTCGCATGCCGAGCGAGTGGGCGGCCTCCGTCTGTCCCGCGTCGACGGACTGGATACCCGCGCGGACGATCTCACTCGCGTACGCCGCCTCGTTCAGTCCCAGTGCCAGGAGTGCGGCGACCGCGGGGGTGAGCACCGTGTTGGTGTCCATGTCCAGGAAGGTGATGTGGGTGAACGGGATGCCGATCAGGATGTGTTTGTAAAGGGCGCCCGCGTATCCCCAGAAGATGATCTGGACCAGTAGCGGGGTGCCGCGGAAGATCCAGACGAACGCGTTGGCCAGGGCGCGGAGTACGGGGTTGGACGACAGGCGCATCACGGCTACGAGAACGCCCAGCCCGAGGCCGACGGCCATGGCTGCGGCGGTGAGCCACAGGGTGGTGGCCAGGCCGTTGAAGACGAGGTCGGCGAAGACGTAGTGCCCGACGATGTCCCAGTGCAGGTTCTTGTTCCCGGCGAGGGAGCCGATCAGGCCGACGAGGGCGATGAGGGCTGCCGCGGCGGCCAGCCATCGGCCCCAGTGGCGGATCGGTACGACGGTGAGGCCTTCCTCGGCAGGCGGTGCGGTGGCCTGGGCGCCGCGTACGGCCCCGGCGGGTGTGAGGGCGGCCATGTCAGGACACCGCCGCGTTCTTGGTGGCCTGCTTCACCGCGATGGAGGCGGCGCCGTACTTGTCGCAGATCCTGCCGAGCGTGCCGTCGTCGATGAGTGCCTGTACGGCCTTGTGGATCGCGTCGGTCAGCCCGGGAAGCTGTTTGCTGACACCGATACCGTTGGGGGTTGCCTCGTAGCCGCCGCCGGCGGCGGGGTCCTCGACGACCTCGAAGGCGCGGCCGCCGTCGGCGGTCTTCGCCGTCCAGCCGGCGCCGGGCTTCGTCAGCAGATCAGCGGCCACCTTCCTTGAACGCAGGGCGAGTTGGGCGTCGGAATCCTTCGGGAACGTCTGGATGGAGATGGCGTCCTTGCCTGCTTCGGCGCACTTGGCCTGATGAGCCTTCAGCACTTCCAGCTGGTGGGTGGCCGCCTCGGTACCGACCTTCTTGCCGCAGAGGTCGTCGAGCCGTGCGATCCGGTCCGGGTTCCCCTTGGCCACGAGGATTCCCGAGCCCGATACGGAGTAGTCCACGAAGTCCAGGACCCGCTGGCGTTCCTTGGTGTCGGTCATGGCTGAGATGACCGCGTCGAACTTGCCGGCCTGGATGGCGGGCACGATGCCGTCGAACTTCTGGGCGGTGAAGGCGAATCGCACCCCCAGCTTGGCGCCGAGCGCCTGGCCGAGGTCGTAGTCGAGCCCGGTGAGCTCGGGCCGCCCCTCGGTCTCGAACATGATGAACGGCGCATACGGTACGTCGGTGGCCACCCGGACCGTGCCGCTGGACCTGACGGCCGCGGGCAGGGAGGCGTGGAGTTTCGCGTCGCGGGTGACGTGCACACCCGCGACGGTGACATCGCCTGCGGGAGCGGCAGCACCATCGACGGCGCCATCTTTTCCGCATGCGGACAGCGTCGTGGACGATGCGATCAACAGTGCAGTGGCCGCTACTGCGCGGCGGACTGGGCGGGTGTGCAACACGGACCCCTCTCGCGGAACTGCCGTGCGGTTGATTCACCGCCGACCGGATGCCCGCACGTTACACGTCAGGCATATTTTCGCCATACTGTAATGCCTGTAACATATCGATAACGGTCGGACCCGGCGACGAAGCACGCCATCAGCTGCGGATTCTCCAGCCGTCAGCACAGCCCTCACATCACAGCACTCACCCCAGACTCGTTTCAGAACGTCGATCGTCACGGGGATATGTAACGCACCAAATCCACGCCTGGGTCGCCTCGCGCGGCTCAGCACGCCCGCAACTGCGCACCCGGATCCGAAGGGCTCTCGTCCTCACCACGGCAGGTGTGCTGGGCGCCGCCGGCGTCCTCTCGCTGGCCGGTACGGCGAATGCCGCGAGCACGCTCGGCGCATCGGCGGCGGCAAAGGGACGGTACTTCGGCGCGGCCGTCGCGGCCAATCACCTCGGCGAGGCACAGCACGCCTCCACTCTGGACACCGAGTTCAACGCGGTGACACCGGAGAACGAGATGAAGTGGGACGCCGTGGAGGCCACCCGTAACTCGTTCAGCTACGGCCCCGCCGACCAGATCGTCAGCCACGCCCAGGGCAAGGGCAGACAGCAACTACAGCAAGAAGCCGGCGTACGACACGGTGCTCTCCGCACTCGGCGGCTCGACCGGTGGCAGCAGCGGTGGCGGCACGGGTGGCGCGACCTGCACAGCGACCTACACCTAGACGGACACCTGGAGCGACCGCTTCAACGGGCAGGTGACGGTGAAGGCCGGGAGTTCCGCGATCAGCGGCTGGACTGTGCGGTGACCGTGACCTCGCCGCAGCGGATCGCCACGACCTGGAACGGCAGCCCCACTTGGGACGGCAGCGGCCATGTGATGACGATGAAGCCGAACGGCAACGGCAGCCTGACGGCCGGGGCGTCGACAACCTTCGGGTTCACCGTCATGACCAACGGCAACACATCGGCGCCCACGATCGGGGCCTGCACCGCCTCCTGACCGTCCGGCATCCGACAGGGAAATGAGGGCGCGGCGATCCCTGATCGCCGCGCTCTTGCGTGTCACATCGACGGCCGCGCCAGTAGGAGTGGTCGGCGGCCACCGCGGCGGAGAGGCCGGCCGCCGCGACCACGATGCGGGGCGCGGCGTTCAGCGCAGTGGCCGCGGCGCAGCTCAAGCCGGTCTGCGGGTCGGGCTGGCCGACGGCGTCATCTCCTTGCTCGCCTACGGCCTCGTCATCTGGGCGCAAGCGCACGGCGACCTGGCGACGTCGCCGCCCTGCGTGAAACCAGCATCCTCATCGCGGCGCTGATCGCCACGCTCCTCTTCCGTGAGCGCTTCGGCCGTCTGCGCCCCACCGCCGGCGCGGTCGTCCTCGCCGGCATCACCGTTCTCGAACTCGCCCACCCCTGAACGCGACACCTCTGGCGACGCACTCCCAGGACACCCCGCGTGCCGCTGCCACCAAACGGCAACTCCCGGTACGCGATACGGCCCCGTCACGCCCCACCGGCGCTGCCGCACTCCGTCCGGCGCGGCGAGCGCAGGCGTCGGTCGGGACCTGGGCGTCGGCTCCCTACGCCGACCGGCCCGCCACCCGCCCGGCTCCGCTCGGCCCCGGGACCGCCGCGGCCACGCCGGACGGGGCCGGGGCCGTCGACTCCCGTACGACCAGTCTCGGACGGATGAGCAGCGATCGTCCCGCCGCAGGCGCCGAGTCGATCCGCGCCCGCAGCTGCTGGAACGTCTCCGCGGCCATCTCCGGAAGCGGTTGGCGGACCGTCGTGAGCGGGGGCTCGAAGAGGTCTGCGAGGAGGATGTCGTCGAAGCCGACCACGGAGACGTCCTGCCCCGCACTGCGCCCGGCGTCCTTGGCGCCCCGGCAGATCCCGATCGCGCACATGTCGTTGATGGCGACGAACGCGGTGGGCGGGCGTGATCCGCCGAGGAGTTCCCTGGCTGCGTTCCGTCCCAGTTCGGCGGCGTCCTTGTCACCGAACTCGGCGGTGTCGGCGCCGGGCCAGACGATCGCGTCGGCCGGGTCGAGACCGGCCGACTCCAGGGCGGCCCGGAAGCCGCGCAGCCGCTCACGGCGGTTGACGCTGTTGACCGATCCGGAGACGAACGCCAGTCGGCGGTGGCCGAGTTCGATCAGATGACGGGTGGCGAGCTCGGCACCCATCGCGTTGTCGACGCTGATGGAGGACAGCGACGGCGGGTCGCCCGCCTGCGCGGTGCGGTCGAAGGCGACCATCTTCAGTCCGCGGCTGAGCAGCGGTGTCACATGGTCGAGCGAGGGAAGCGAGGAGCACAGCACCACTCCGCTGACCCCGTCCGCGAGCAGCTCCTCGCCGTACTTCAGCTCGCGGGCCGGATCGCGCTCACTGTTGCAGAGGAGTACGTGGTATCCCTCGGCGAGCGCAATGGCCTCCAGCTCACGGGCGAGCGCCCCCCAGAACGGGTTTGCGACGGACGGCACAATGAGACCGATGACCTTGATGCGGCCCGTTCGCAGCATCCGGGCCGCACGGTTGGGCCGGTAGCTGAGCTGCTCGATCACCTGCTCCACGCGGGCCAGCGTGGCCGCCTGCATACGGTCCGTACGACCGTTGAGGACGTTGGAGACCGTGCTCGCGGAGACCCCCGCGGCCTCCGCGACCTGATGGATCGTTACCCCGCTCATGCCACCTCCGGTTCGGAACGCATCTGACCTTAGCAGTGTATCGATTTACTGGAATTGGTTCACCGGTACACCCGTTAACATCCCTGAAAATTCATGTGCATCAGCTGTTGACGTCCCTCTCGGGGCGTTCCTAGCATCAGTGCATCGATTTACCAGCGCTTCCCAGCCATGGCTGGGTTGCCATCGCTGGATCGATCCACAGCCTCTCCACCTCAAAAGGGGTGTCCCATGGAACTCAAAAGACGGTCGCTGCTTGCTGCCATCGGTGCCGGCACCGCTGCCGCCGCCCTCAGCGGGTGCGGCACCGGCACTTCGGCGGCCGGTTCCGCCAACGGCCCGGCCGAAGGCGAGATCACGCTGCTCACCCCGATCTACGAAGGCGCCGACGGCAAGACGCTGTTGGAGAAGGAGATCCTGGGCGGGTTCCGGAAGAAGTACCCGGACGTCAAGGTGAACGTGGACTACACCACGTACGAACAGCTCAACGAGAAGATCACCACGGGGCTCGCGGGCGGTCTGCTGCCCGATGTGCTGATGATGGGCGTGGGCTGGATCCCGCCGTTCGCCGCGAAGAAGGCGATCGCCGAGCTGCCCGAGAAGTTCGCCACCGCGCACGACTACGAGAAGCGGGTCCTGGAGCCGTCCCGGTACGACGGCAAGCTGTACGCGCTGCCGGTCGTCCTCGACACCCGCATCGTCGTCTACCGCAAGGACCACTTCGCCGAGGCCGGCATCAAGAAGACCCCGGCGAACTGGGCCGAACTACGCGCCGTGGCCAAGCAGCTGACCAAGGACGGCCGGATCGGTTTCGACCCGTTCTCCATCCATCTGCGCCAGTGCTGGGAGACCTTCCTCTTCGCCAACGGCGGCCAGCTGTTCAGCGCGGACGGCAAGAAGGTGCTGTTCACCGATGCCCGTGGGGTCGAGGCGCTGCAGTTCTTCAAGGACCTGATCAAGGACGGCTCCGCCGTCTACGCCAAGAAGACGGACCTCGGGGCCCCGACCAACGTGCAGACCGGCAAGGCGTCGATGATGATGACGTCCAGTGCACTGTGGAGGCAGGTCGGCGAACAGACGCCGGACCTGATCAAGGACGACAAGCTCGGGGCGTTCATCCTCGCCAACCGCAAGCCCGCGATGCTCCAGGGCGGCACGCTCGTCACCCAGTCCGCCAGTTCCAAGCACCCGGCAGCGGCCCGTGCCCTCGTCGAGTACCTCGCGACGCCCGAGTCGATCCTCGGTGCGGCCAAGCAGCGAGGATCGGTTCCCGGGCTGAAGGATCTCAGCGACTCCAGCTATGTGAAGGAGAACAAGTTCGTCGATCTCTCCCTGCAGAGCATGGGCGACGCGTGTTCGGAGGGCGGCACCGCTGCCTGGATGGAGATCCGCGAAAAGATCAAGCCCACGCTGGAGCCCGCCATCGTGGGCGGCCAGTCGGCGAAGGACGCCATCGCGGAACTCGGCCGGCTAGCCGAAGCCGCCATCGGCCGGATGTAAGGACCCGTCACTGTGGGAGCGACATCCGTATTGAAGGCGAGGCCCGCGCGGCCCCCTTCCCCGACCGAGCACACGGTCGCGAAGAAACGCACCGGCCGGGCACCCACCGGCCCCGGGCGCCGCAGGCAACGCGCCGGCATGCTGATGGTGGCACCCGCGCTACTGCATGCCTCGCTCTGGATCGGCCTGCCGGTCGTCGCGTCGGTGGTTCTGGCCTTCACGAAGTACGACGTGCTGACGGCGCCGCAGTTCGTGGGCCTGGACAACTTCCGGGACATGCTGGACGACGCGGTGTTCCGCAAGTCCATCGTCAACACCGTCGTCTACACCTTCTTCACCGTGCCGTTCGGCATGCTGCTGGGGCTGCTCGTGGCCCTGGCGCTGCACACCGGGCTGAGGGCGCGGGGCATCTTCCGTACCGCGGTCTTCATTCCCCAGGTGACGGCGACCGTCGCGATCGCCCTGGTCTGGCTGTGGATCTACAACCCGGGCAACGGGCTGCTGAACACACTTCTGTCGTTCCTCGGGATCCAAGGCCCGGCCTGGCTGTCGTCGACATCGTGGGCGATGCCTTCGGTGATCCTGGTCGGCATCTGGCAGGGCATCGGCATGAAGATGCTCATCTACTTGGCCGCGCTTCAGTCCCTGCCGAAAGAGCTGTACGAGGCGGCTTCGGTGGACGGCGCGTCCAAGGTGCGGCAGTTCTTCTCGATCACCCTGCCGCTGCTGAAGCCCGCGACGTTCTTCGTGCTCATCACGTCGATGATCAGCGCGTTCCAGTCGTTCGACCAGATCTACATCCTGACCGACGGCGGCCCGGCCAACAGCACCACGATGATGACGTTCGAGATCTACAAGTCCGCCTTCCGGGAGTTCCGCATCGGCTACGCCTGTGCGCAGTCACTGGTGCTGTTCGTGCTGCTGATGGGCTTCACCCTGGTCAACCGGCGGATCATGGGAGGCACCCGTGGCCACAACTGAGCTGCACAGGCCCGGGGCCCTGGAGAAGGCCCGGCCACAGATGAAGGGCAAGCCGCTCTCCGTCGGCCGGATCGCGCTCTATCTGACGCTCACCGTCGTCTCGCTGCTGATGGTGGTGCCGTTCGTCTGGATGGTGCTCACCTCACTCAAGACGCCGGTCGAGATCGCCTCGCAGGACGCCGGACTGCTGCCGGAACACTGGGAGTTTGGGAACTATCTCGACGCGCTGAAGGCGGCGCCGTTCGCGACGTACGCACGCAACAGCTTCATCATCGCGTTCAGTCACACCGTCATCAATGTGGTGGTGGCGTCGATGGCCGGATACGCGCTGGCGCGGATCAGGTTCCGGGGCAGCGAGGTCATCTTCTACGCCTTCGTCGCCGCACTGATGATCCCTACCTACACCAAGGTGCTGCCCGAGTTCCTGATCGTCCGCTTCATGCCGCTGGCCGGCGGAAACGACATCTTCGGCCAGGGCGGCAGCGGCTGGCTGGACTCCTGGTGGGCGCTGATCGTTCCCGGCGCCGTCACCCCCTTCGCGGTCTTCCTCTTCCGTCAGTTCTATCTGGACCTTCCGGTGGAGCTGGAGGAGGCGGCCAGGCTCGACGGTCTGGGCGAGTTCCGGATCTACGCCCGGATCATGACGCCGCAGGTCAAGCCCGCGCTCACCACCGTGGCGCTGCTGACCTTCGAGTCGTCATGGAACAACTTCCTCTGGCCGCTGTTGGTGACCCGCACGGACAGCCTGCGGGTGATCCAGGTGGGTCTCTCCGTCTTCAAGACGGAGAACGGCCCCCAGTGGCACTTCCTCATGGCCGGCACCACTCTGGCCACCCTGCCCATGGTCATTCTCTTCCTCATCGGCCAGCGCTACTTCGTGCAGGGCTTCGCGACCGCCGGTCTCAAGTAACCGATTCCGGCCCGAACCACCGTTCTTCGAAAGGTACTTACTCCATGTCTGCTGATCTGAACGGCTCCCACGCACTGGTGACAGGGGCAGGCCACGGAATCGGCCGCGCCATCGCCGTCGCGCTCGCCGAGGCCGGTGCCGATGTCGCCGTCCACTACCACTCCTCCGCCGACGAGGCCGCGAAGACGGTCTCCGCGATCGAGGCGCTGGGCCGCAGGGCGAAGGCGTTCAAGGCCGATGTCACGGTGACCGGCGATGTGGACCGGCTCATCGACGAGGCGACCGACTTCCTCGGCGGCCTGGACGTCCTGGTCTGCAACGCGGGCCACCTGATCGGCCGGGCCACGATCGCCGAAATGTCCGACGACCACTTCGACCAGGTCATCTCCACCAATCTGACGTCGACCTTCCGCACCGTGCGGGCCGCACTGCCGCAGCTGACGAAGTCGCCGGCCGGGCGCATCATCACCATGTCCTCGCTGGCCGCGCACAACGGCGGCGGCCCCGGTTCGGTCGCCTACGCAGCGGCCAAGGCCGGTGTCCGCGGCTTCACCAAGGGCTTGGCCAAGGAACTCGGCGGCACAGGCATCACGGTCAACACCGTGGCGCCCGGCTTCATCAAGGGCACCGCCTTCCACGACACGTTCACCGCGCCCGAGGCTCAGCAGGCGATGGAGGCGGGCATCCCGGTCGGCCGGGCCGGCACCCCGGAGGATGTCGCCGCGGCGGTCGTGCATCTGGCGTCGCCGTCGTCCGGCTTCCTCACCGCCACCACGGTGGACATCGACGGTGGCGTGTGGCCGCGTTGAGGCGCATCGCCCGGGAGCGCGGCGGCTGGTGGCACGCGTACGTCTGCCCGGCGCACGGTGTGGAACTCGACCACGGTGACCTGCTCTCCGGGGTCTTCCCGGCGGGCGGTGCTCGGTGTGCGTACGGCTGCCGGGTGGACGACGAGGCGGTGCGCGGCGCCTGGCTGGTGCTGTCGCACCAGGCGTGGGCGCGGCACCTTCGGGTGCTCGCCCACCAGGGCGAGCGCGCTCAGGCGGTGGCGCGGCTCGTCGAGTACGCCGGTCTGTACGCCGAGCTCGCCACCGAACGGCACGGTGAGGCACAGACCTGGATGCTGCGCGGCCGGCTCTTCCATCAGGCGCTGACCGACGCCATCTGGGCTGTCAACATCGGGCACACCGTGATCACGCTCGCCGAGGAATCCACGGAACATCTGGCGGCGGTGCTGCCGCTCCTCGACGACCTGGAGCGGGCCGCGCTGGACGCCCGGGACGTGCTGACCGGTCAGGGCCACCTCGCCTCCAATTACACCGCGTGGCTCAACGCGGCCGGTGTGGCGGCGAGTCGGGGCGCCGCTGCGGCCCGGGGCCAGGAGTGGGGCGGCGCCAAGCAGTGGCTGGAGGGCGAGCACGGGCTGTATGCGCATCTGCGGGTCGCGGTCGCCGACGACGGCTGGGAGTGGGAGGGCAGCACCTACTACCACGGGTTCGTGCTGCGGGCCGCGCTGCTGGCGCTGCGCCGCACCGACCCTGCGGCCGTTCCGTCCGATGTGGTGGACGTACTGGCAGCGATGACGGACGTACTGGCGACGATCGCCACTGCGGGCGGCATCCTGCCCGCACTGCACGACGGCCCGTATCTGCGCGGTCCGCTCGCGCTGGAGTGGCTCGAACTTGTCGCACTGGCACAGCAGTTGGTTCCCTCCGCCGCTCTCGATGCGGTGGCGGAGCGGGCTCGCGACGAACTCGGCGCACATGACGACAGGCTCGACCGCGAGCTGGGCGGATGGTTCGCGGGACCCCCACTGCCGGAGCGTCCGGTGCCGGCGCCGGTCACAGTGTTCTCCACCGCCGGATACGCGGTGCTGCGCCACGCGGGCGTCCACGCACTGCTGGACTTCGGTCCGCACGGCGGCTCGCACGGGCACCGCGACAAGCTGTCGCTGTATCTGTACGGAGACACCACCCCGTGGCAGCCCGACCCAGGTCAAGTGCCTTATGCCCATGCCGAGTTCCGCGATCTGTACGCATCGACCGAGGCGCACCCCTCCTTCCGCGCGGACTACGCGGAACAGGCCGAGTGCATGGGGAAGTTGCTCGGCTCGGACGGCTCCCGCGTCACGGCCGAGGTGACGACTGCGTACGAAGGTGTGCGTGCGGTGCGGCAGGTCGCGCTCGGCGACAGCTATCTGGTCGACCTGCTGACCGTGACCGCCGAGGACGAGCGCCGGCTCACCGCGCAGCTGCGTCCCGGTGTCGCGCTGGACATCCAGCTCCAGGCCGCGGGTCCGGTGCGCACCACCTGGTACGGCGACGAGACCCTGCACGGCTGGCACATCCACACCCCCGGCGCGGCCGTGCGTCCAGTCACCCGGCCGGGCCCCGGTCCGGCCGACGATCCGCAGCGCATGCGTTCCCGGGTCGACTTCACCGCGAAGTCGGACCGGATCACATTCGCCTCGGTGTATCAGGCGGCGTCGGCGGGCCCTGCCGTCACCGGCGTAGAGCTGGACGGTGACGGACTGCTGACGGTCGCGCTGGCCGACGGCAGCACCGCACGGTTCCGGACGGAGGACTGAACCCTTGTTGCTCTCGGCGACCCCGCCGCCCGGTCCGCGCCCCGCGCAGGAGGTGCGGTTGTACGAGGAGGCCGCCCGCCACCGCGGGCTGGCCCCGCCCCGTACGCACCCTCTGGCCAGCATCACCTGGCTGGGCCCGGCCGCCTCCAACCCGGCGCTGGCCTACCGGGTCGGCGGCGACCCGGCCCATCTGGCGGAGAGCCGCCGCTGGATCGAGGCCGCGGTGCGGCTGCCGCACTGGGGCAAGGCCCATATGCCGGACCGCGATCTGGACGCAGGCTGGCTGCTGCACCATCTGTCGCTCGCGTACCGGTGGATCGGCGACGATCTGCCGGACGGGGTGCGGGCGCTGCTGCGGTACAAGCTGCTGCTCCAGGGGCGGCGGATGTTCGAGTTCGCGGCGGCGGGTGAGGGCGGCTGGTGGTCGTCGTCGTACTGGCAGAACCACAACTGGATCTGTTACGCGGGTCTGGCGACGGCCGGATATGTGCTGGGCAAGGAGGAGTGGACCGAGCGTGCCAAGGACAACCTCGGCACGGTCCTCGATCTGATGCCCGAGGACGGCTCGCACGCCGAAGGTGTCGTGTACTGGCGCTACGGCGTGCCCTTCCTCGCCATCCATCTGGATCTCCTCCAGGAGGCGGAGGGCATCGACTGGTGGGGGCGGGGCGGTTTCCTCTCCCGCACCTTCCGCTACCGGCTGCACCAGACCGCCCCCGGCTTCGCGTTCAATGTCGACCACGGCGACTGCCACGACCGGCGCAGCGGGCACAGCGCCGGTCTGTACTACCGTCTCGCCGCCCAGTACGGCATCCCGGAGGCACAGTGGATGGGCGATCTCGCCTCGGGTGAACTGCTGTGGCAGGAAGCCGCGGAGAGCGGGGTGCGGCCCGGGATTCTGCCGGAGGCCTACCTCGAATACCTCTGGTACGACCCGTCCGTGGCCGGCGCCCGTCCCACCGAGACCTGGGCCTTCTTCCCGGATCTCGGTCTGCTCGCGGCCCGTACCGGCTGGGACGACGACGCCACGCTCGTCTCGTTCAAGGCAAGCCCCGGAGGTGGCCACAAGGCGTGGGAGACGTCGGCGAAGCACCGGGCCGAGCGGGGCTGGGAGACCCTCAGCCAAGGGCACCACCACCCCGATTCGGGCTCGTTCGTGCTGGTCTCGCAGGGTGCGTTCCTCGCGGTCGACGAGGGTTACAGCAACCGCAAGCGGGCCGCGCACCACAACCTGCTGCTGGTGGACGGACAGGGGTACGCGGACGAGGACCGCTACCACGTCTACAAGGACATCCCGTACGAGCGGCAGGCCCGGCAGCGTGATGTGCTCGCCGCCCCCGACTGCGGCTGGGCGCATGCCACGGCGGAGATCGCCGCGATGTACGACCCCGGGCTCGGGGTGCGGCGGCTGGACCGGACGCTGGTGTTCACCCCGTCGGGGCGGCTCGTACTGCTGGACCTCGCCGAGGCGGACGCGGAGCGGGAATGGACGTTCCTGCTCCAGACCGACCGGCCGACCGAGCCGCAGCCGGACGGCAGCCGGCTGATCCGGTCCGGGGCGGCCTCGGCGCTGGTGCGGCAGTTCGCGCCACTCGACGGCTCCGTAGTCTCCGAGGCCACGGAGGTCGAGGCCAATCCGACGTCGAGTACGCCGGAGCTGCGCCTCACCCGCACGCTGCACACGCTGCGTTCGACGACCGCGCGGACGTCGAACGGTCTCTTCCTCACCGCGATCACCCCGGGCGGCGGACAGGTCGCCGCCGAGCGGGTCGTGTGTGCGGAGGGCGAGGGCATCACCTTCGGCGAGGAGACCGTGCTCCTCTCCCCCGTCGCCCGTCGCATCCGTACCGCCGCCGTCTCGGCCGATGCGGCGGCGGTGCTGCTCGGCGGCAACGGCTGCGCGCCGTATGTGGTGGCGGCCACCCGGCTGGAACTGAACGGCCGCGTGCTGCTCGATGTCCCGGAACCGTACACAGGAAAGGTCGGCTGATCATGCAGGCAACCCTCTCGTCCGGCTGGCCGACGCTGCTGCGGCGGCTGGAGTTCGTGGCCTACCCGGCCGCCGCCGGGGCCGCGTTCGCCGTGCTGTCGCTCGGTGTCGTGACCTGGCTGCCCGCGCTCGCCGCAATGGGGCACGCCCTGCAGCGGTGGCGGGCGGAGGGTGACAGCCGTTGCTTCACCAACGCGTTCAGCGCCTTCCCGCAGTACTGGCAGGCCCTGTGGCGCCACAGTCTGGCGTCCACCGCGGCAGGGATCGTCCTGACCGCCAACATCGTCCATCTGCTGGGCCGCTCGGAGCCGTGGACGTTCGTACTCCTCGCCGCGCAGGTGGGCATCGCGGCCGCTCTGGTCGTCCATCATGTTGCGCTCGCGGCCGAGGCGGGCCGGTCACCGCACGGGACGGTCCGCACCTGGTCGCGCGGGGCACTGGCCCTCGGCTTCGGGTCCGCGGCCCGTGGCACCGCACTGCTCGGCGCGGTGATCTCCGCCGCGCTGCTCTCCCTCGTCGTACCGCTGGGGCCCTTGCTCCTCGGCCCCAGCGTCCCCGTACTACTCGCTCTGTCCTTCGCAGACCCCAGGAGGCACACCCCATGAGCCGCGTACTACGCACCACTCTCGTCGCCGCGCTCGCCGCAGGCGCCCCGCTCGTCTTCCCCCCGACGTCCGTGGCCGCCGAAGCCGCCACCGCGTACTACGTGTCGCCGTCCGGCAGTGACTCCAACGCCGGTACGTCGGCGAGCGCCCCGCTCGCCACGATCCAGAAAGCGGTCGACCTGGCACCGACGGGCTCGGTCGTGAACCTCGCCGCCGGCACGTACCAGCAGGACGTCGTGACCAAGCGCGCCGGAGTCAGCATCACCGGCCCGTCGAACGCCGTGGTGAAGGGGGCCGGCGACGCCCGGATCATTCAGGTGCAGCACGACTCGACGACGCTCAGCGGTTTCACCGTGGACGGGCTGCACGGGTCGTCCACCGATGTGTCGGGGTACCGCCTCAAGCTCATCTATGTCATGAGCACAACTCCCGGCAATGGTGTGGGCGGTCTGCGGATCACCGGAATGACACTGAAGAACGCCGCCGACGAATGCCTGCGGGTGCGCTATCTGGTGACCGGCGCCGACATCTCCGACAACACGATCACCAACTGCGGGGTCAATGACTTCAAGTTCGGCGGCGGCGGCAAGAACGGCGAGGGCATCTACCTCGGTACGGCCCCCGAGCAGCAGGGGGCGAACGGCGCCCCGGACGCGGCCCCCGACATCAGCAGGAACAACCGCATCCACCACAACACCATCGTCACCCAGGGCAATGAGTGCGTCGATGTGAAGGAGAACTCGACCAACAACTACGTCGAGCACAACGACTGCAGCGGTCAGAAGGACTCCGGCTCCGGTGGGCTGGACGCGCGCGGCAGCGGCAACATCTTCCGCTACAACACCATTCACGACAACGTCGGCGCGGGCATCCGGCTCGGCGGCGACACCGCGACCGACGGCATCGACACCAGTGTCTATGGCAACACCATCACCGGTAACGCGGGCGGCGGCATCAAGTTCATGCGCACCCCGCAGGGTCCGGTGTGCACCAACACGATGAGCGGCAACACCGGTGGCGACGCGGTCGGCACCTACAGCAGCGAGTACACGCCGACCGGTGCGTGCCCCCAGTGAGCGGGCAGGGACCCGCGAGACGCGGGGTACTGACGGCGGCGGCCGGGCTGGCGGCGGTCGCCGCGACGGCGCCGGGGGCTCAGGCCGCCGAAGCGTCGAACAGTGGCATGGGCCGGTCGCGCTGGACGACGTCCTGGGCGACCGCGCAGACCGCGCCGACCGCCGCCGACGCGGTGGCGAGCGCCGGGCTGACCGACGGCACGTTCACCGCCGACGTACGGCTGTCGGCGGGCGGAACGGTCCGGCTGCGCTACGGGCACGCCTTCGGCACGGTTCCGGTCCTGATCGGCCCCGTGACGGCGGGCGGCCGGCCGGTGACGTTCGGCGGGCGAGCGCAGGCGTGGATCGCCGCGGGCGCCTCGCTGACCAGCGACCCGGTCGCCGGTCTGCGCACCACCGAAGCGGCGGCTCTGACGGTGGAGACCCGGCTCCCCGGCCCCACCGGGCCGCTGTCCTTCCACCGCAACACCCATGCCTCGCACACCGTCGACGGCGTGCGCACCACATCGGTGTTCCTGCTGACGGGTGTCGAGGTGACCGGCGCGCACGGGCCGGTGATCGCGGTGCTCGGCGACTCCATAGCGGAGGGCGTCGGCACACCCGACGACGCCGATCTGCGCTGGCCCGACCAACTGGCCAGGCGCCTTCCCGGTTCGGCCGTCGCCAATCTCGGCATCAGCGGCAACCGGGTGCTGCTGGACGACGCCCGGTTCGGGCCGAGCGGACAGGCACGCTTCGACCGCGATGTGCTGTCGCTTCCGGGACTGCGGACCGTACTCGTCCATCTCGGCGTCAACGACCTTCAGCAGCCGCCGAGCCAGACCGATCCGGCGCGGGTCCTTTCCGGGTACCGACAGCTGGTGCTTCGCGCCCGTAACACCGGGCTGCGGGTGGTCGGCGCGACCATCACCCCGTTCGGGGGCTGGATCCGCTGGACGCCGGAGCTGGAAGCGGTACGGCAGCAGGTCAACGCGGCGGTCCGGACCGGCCGGGTCTTCGACGCCGTCGCCGACTTCGACGCGGCACTGCGCGACCCGGAACAACCGTCGCGGATGCTGCCCGCGTACGACAGCGGCGACGGACTGCACCCCGACCCCGCCGGTCATGCCGCGCTGGCCGCGGCCGTCGACCGCCGACACCTTCTGTGAGGGCCGCATCATGAACCCAGGCATCACTCCGGGCGCCACCCGGCGCACCGTTCTCGCCGGGGCGGCGGTGCTCGGCGCAGCCGCCGCCCTGCCGCTCACGCTCACCGCGGCTCCCGCGCACGCGGCAGCCGGGGACGCCGTCGTCGATGACGCCGCCTCCCTGCGCACCCGCTGGCACACCCTGCTCACCGGCGGCCCGGGTCTCGACCTGACGGACCCGCAGATCGCCGCGGCCGTGGCCAGGACCGGCAAGGCCGCCACCACCTCGGCGAAGGGCCTCGACCCGACCCGTACCGACGGGCTGTTCCCCGATCTGACCAGCACCACGCTCTCCAACCACGTCACGACATCGTTCAAGCGGCTCGCCACGGTCGCGACCGCGTGGGCCGTGCCCGGCACTCCTCAGTACGGTGACACCGCGCTGCGCGATCTGCTGCTGGCGGGCATCGACTGGATGCTGACGAACCGTTACGGCCCCGGCCACACCCGGTTCGACAACGACTGGGACTGGGAGATCGGCTCCGCGCTCGCCCTCAACGACGCGTCCGTGCTGCTGTACGACGCGCTCGGGACGGAGCGGCTGGGCCGGATCAACACCGCTGTCCGGCACTACACGCCCGACCCGAACCTCTGGCGGGCCGACCGGCAGATCGCGACCGGCGCCAACCGGGTGTGGATCTCAACCGTCGTCGCCGTCAACGCCGTGCTCAGCGACAACGGCGACGATCTGGCCCGGGTCCGTGACGCTCTTTCGGACGTCGAGGGTTCGGGTGCCAACAGTGTCCTCGCCTTCAACGACGAGGGCGCCGCGGCGGAGGGTACCGGCGAGGGCTTCTACTCCGACGGTTCGTTCCTCCAGCACTACAAGCACCCGTACAACGGCGGCTACGGCAAGGAGTTGCTGAACAACCTGTCCCGGCTGCTGAACCTGCTCGCCGGTACGGCGTGGACGGTCACCGACCCCGATCTCGACAACGTCCGCAGCTGGGTCGCCGACGGCTTCGACCCGCTGCTGGCCCGCGGCGATGTGATGGCGTCGGTGTGCGGGCGCGAGATCGCCCGCCCCAGCAAGCAGGGCCATGTCTCGGCGCAGACGGTCATCGAAGCGGTGGTACGACTGATCCCGAGCTTCCCCGGCGAGGCGGCCGACCGGTTCACCGCCCTGGTCAAGCAGTGGATCGCCGAGGACACCTACCGGGACTTCCTGGCCGTCACCGACCTCGCCTCGCTCGTCGCCGCCCGGCAGATCATCGCTTCCCCGGTCCCTGCGCGTGGTCCGCTGATCGCGCACAAGCAGCACCCGCGGATGGACAAGGCGGCCCACCACCGGCCGTCCTTCGCGCTGGGCATCTCCGCGTACTCGTCCCGGATCTACAACTACGAGTCGATCCAGAACGAGAATCTGCACGCCTGGCACCTCTCCGACGGCATGGTCCTGCTCTACACCGACGACCTCGGGCACTACAGCGACGACTACTGGCCGACCGTCGACCCGACCCGGCTGCCCGGTACCACCGTCATCGCCGGCCGGCCCGCGGACGCGGCGGGGCAGCGCACCACCAGCACGGCCGACTGGGCGGGCGGCACCGCACTGCCCGGGACGACGCTCGGTGCGTACGGCATGGAGCTGCGCGCGTACGGAAGTTCGCTGCACGGGCTGAAGAGCTGGTTCTGCCTGGACGATGTGATCGCCTGTGTCGGCTCAGGCATCACCTCCGACGCGGGCACGGCCGAGACGGTCGTGGAGAACCGGAAGCTCAGCGCCCCGAAGGCGGCCCTGCTCGTCAACGGCACGGCCGCGCCCACGGACGCCGGCTGGTCGGCAGAGCTCGACCAGGTGCGGTGGCTGCATGTCGCCGGGACCGGCGGCTACGTATTCCCCGAGCCGGCCACGCTCCACGCCCTGCGTCAGGACCGCACCGCGACGTGGCGCGAGATCAACCTCAAGTACGGCACGGACACCCCGGTCACCCGCCCGTATCTGACGCTGTGGCAGGACCACGGCACCGCGCCGAGCGGGGCGGGCTACTTCTGGCTGCAGGCCCCGGCGGCCTCCGCCGAGCGTACGAAGCAGTGGTCGTCCGCGCCTCCGGTGAAGCTGATCGCCCGCTCCACCGCCGTGCATGCGGTACGCCGCTGCGCGGACGGACTGGTCGCCGCGAACTTCTGGACCGCGGGAACCGTGCAGAACCTGGCATCGGACGGTCCCGCCTCGGTGCTCGTACGACCGGACGGAAAGACGGTGAAGGTGTCACTGTCCGATCCGACGCAGCTGCGGTCCTCGGTGGTCCTGGACCTGGCGCAGCGCGGTCTGACCGTCGTGTCCGCCGATCCGGGTGTCAGCGCCGCACGCACCGGCAACGGCATCCGGATCACCGCCGAGACCGCTGAACGCCACGGTGCAACCCTCAGCCTCACCCTGAAGAGGAGCTAGACCCTTGCTGTTCGACATGGATCTGGACCGGCTGCGCGACTACCGGCCGGAGCCGGAGGAGCCGGCCGACTTCGACGCCTTCTGGGAGAAGACGCTCACCGAGACGGCCCGCCATCCCCTGGAAGCCGAGTTCGTCCCGTACAACGCGGGCTTCGCGACCGTCGATGTGCTCGATGTGACGTTCCGGGGCTGGGGCGGGCAGCCCGTGAAGGCATGGCTGATGCTGCCGAAGGCGCGCTCGGGTCCGCTGCCCGCCGTGGTGCAGTACATCGGCTACAACGGCGGCCGGGGCATTCCGTACTCCTGGCTGACCTGGAGCGCACTCGGCTACGCGCATCTGGTCATGGACAACCGGGGCCAGGGCGGCGGCGGCAAGAACACCGCGGACACCCCTGACATCGGCCCCGACGGGCACGGCTCGTCCTCCCCCGGCTTCCTGACCCGCGGCATCGAGGACCCGTACCACCACTACTACCGGCGGCTGATCACGGACGCGGTGCGGGCGGTGGACGCGGCGAAGGCCCATGAGGCGGTGGACGCGTCCCGGGTCGCGGTGCTCGGGGGCAGCCAGGGCGGCGGGCTCGCCCTGGCCGTCGCCGGGCTGCGGGACGACATCGCGGCGACGGTCGCCGATGTGCCGTTCCTCTGCCACTACCGGCGTGCCTCGCAGATCACGGACGCCGGACCGTATGCGGAGATCGCCCGCTGGCTGTCCGGGCACCGCTTCCGGATCGGCGAGGCGATGGAGACCCTGTCCTACTTCGACGGGGTCAACTTCGCGGCACGGGCGAGTGCCCCGGCGTGGTTCTCGGTCGGTCTGATGGACAGGATCTGCCCGTCGTCCACGGTGTTCGCCGCGTATCACCGCTATGCGGGTCCGGCCGAGATCGAGGTGTTCACGTACAACGGGCACGAGGGCGGCGCGGAGTACGACCTGCCGCGCAAACGCGACGCGCTGCGCGGCGTGTTCGGACGCTAGCGCAAGAAGGTCACCGGCCCAGCGCCGCCATCGCGGCGTTGTGGCCGGGAACCCCGCTGACCCCGCCACCGCGTACGGCGCCCGCCCCGCACAGCAGCACATTGGCGTGCGCCGTCTCCACACCCCACCGGCCGGTGGATTCAGTGGCGTACGGGAACGCGAGATCCCGGTGGAAGATGTGGCCTCCGGGCAGCCGCAGATCCTGTTCGAGGTCGAGCGGTGTCTTGGCCTCGATGCACGGCTCGCCGTTCTCGTCACGTGCCAGGCAGTCGGTGATCGGCTCGTCCAGGTGCGCGTCGAGTTCCGCGAGCGTGGCCGCCAGCAGCTCGGCGCGCGTCGCCGCGTTGTCGGCGGCGAAGAGCCGGGCGGGGGTGTGCAGGCCGAAGAGGGTGAGGGTCTGGTAGCCGCGGGCTGCGAGGTCGGGGCCGAGGATCGACGGGTCGGTCAGCGAGTGGCAGTAGATCTCGGACGGCGGGGCGGCGGGCAGCCGGCCCCCCGCCGCGTCCCGGTAGGCGTCGGCGAGCTGCCCGTACCCCTCGGCGACGTGGAACGTGCCGGCGAAGGCCTCGCGCGGGTCGACAGAGCGGTCACGCAGCCGGGGCAGCCGGGTGAGCAGCATGTTCACCTTCAGCTGCGCGCCCTCGGCCGGGGTGGGCGGCTCGTCCCCGAGGAGAGCGGCGAGCGCCTGCGGCGAGGCGTTGACCAGGACCCTGCGGGCCGTGACGACGTGTTCCGCCTCGGTCGAGCGGACGGTGATCTCGGCCCGTGTTCCGTCGGTGTCGATACGGGTCGCCTCGTGCCGTACGCGGATCTGAGCCCCGGCCTCGCGGGCGGCACGGGCGAGGGCGTCGGTGAGCGCGCCCATGCCGCCGACCGGGACGTCCCAGTCGCCGGTTCCGCCACCGATGACGTGGTAGAGGAAGCAGCGGTTCTGGAGCAGGGACGGATCGTGCGCGTCGGCGAAGGTGCCGATCAGTGCGTCGGTGAGCACGACTCCGCGTACGAGGTCGTCATGGAAGTTCTTCTCGACGGCGACACCGATGGGCTCCTCGAAGAGTGTTCGCCAGGCCTCCTTGTCACCGATCCGCTCGCGCAGCGCGTCCCGCGTCGGCAGAGGTTCGGTGAGTGTCGCAAAGGCCCGCTCGGCGACGCGTCGCGTCATGCCGTAGAAGCGCTGCCACGCCTCGTACTCCCGGTCCGAGCCGGTGAGTGCGGCGAAGGATTCCCGGGTGCGGTCCCCGCCGACGAGCAGCCCGGTGGCGCGGCCGCCGCGCACGGTCGGGGTGTACGAGGAGACGGTCCGCTTGCGTACGGCGAAGTCCAGGCCGAGATCGCGGACGATCTTCTGCGGCAGCAGGGACACGAGGTACGAGTAGCGCGACAGTCGGGCGTCGACCCCGTCGAAGGGGCGGGTCGAAACGGCCGCTCCGCCGGTGGTGGCGAGGCGTTCCAGGACCAGGACGGACTGTCCGGCGCGGGCGAGGTAGGCGGCGGCGACCAGACCGTTGTGGCCGCCGCCCACGATCACTGCGTCATAGCTGTCGGGTGCGGGCATGACCCTTCGTAGCACGGGACGATCACCCCTGAACAGAGGCTGTGGCGTCCGGTCAGTGCGGCGGCACTCCCCGCCCGCGGCGCAGCGCCGCGACCCGGCGGTACAGCTCCACGGCCTCCGGTCCCCGGCCGAGCTGCTCCAGGCAGTGTGCCTCGTCATTGCGGGCGGCGAGGGTATCGGGGTGGTCGGCGCCCAGAACGCGTTCGCGGGCCGCGGCGACCTGGCGGTAGACGGTGAGGGCGTCGGCCCAGCGGCCGAGCCAGCCGAGGCCGACGGCGACCTCGCGGCGGCTGACGAGGGTGTCGGGGTGGTCGGCGCCCAGGACGCGTTCGCGCACCGCGCACACGTCGCGCGCCTCGGCGAGCGCTTCCTCCCAGCGGGCGAGGCGGCCCAGATTGACACCGAGGCCGTGGCGGGCGCGGAGCGTCTCGGGGTCGGCGGGACCGCCTACTCTGGTCCGGTCGTCTACGAGGGCACGGTAGAGCTCCAGGGCCTCCGCGCTGCGACCCAGGCGGCCGAGGCTGATGCCGACCTCGTAGCGGGCGGAGAGTGTGTCGGGATGGTCGGCGCCGAGCGACCTCGACCGGGCCTGGGCGACTTCGCGGTAGGTCTGCAGGGCCTCCGTCCAGCGTCCCAGCCGGCCGAGCGTGTACGCCACTTCGTAGAGCGTGACCAGGGTGTCGGGGTGGTCGGCACCGAGCAGGCGGGAACGGGCCGACGCCACGTCCCTGGACATCCGGTACGAGTCCTCCAGCCGGCCGAGTCTGCTGAGGTTGAAGGCGAGGTTGTGGCGGCAGCGCAGGGTGTCGGGGTGGTCGGGGCCCATCGACCGTTCCCTGGAGGCGAGGACCGTCGCGTACACCTGATGGGCCTCGAAGTGCCGGCCGAGCCGGCCCAGGACGTAGGCCATCTCCTGGCGGGCCGCGAGGGTCTCCGGGTGATCGGGTCCCAGGGTGCGTTCGCGGCCCTGGGCGACGCGGCCGAACTCCCGCAGGGCGTCCGACGCGCGCCCGGTGTGGCTGAGGGTGAAGCCGACCTCGTACCGGCTGGAGAGGGTGTCGGGGTGGTCGGGGCCGAGGGCGTGCTCGCGTTCGGCGGCGACCGCACGGTGTACTTCGCCGGCCTCCTCCCAGTGGCCGAGCCTGCCGAGGTTGAGGCCCGCGCTGTGCCGGTTGGCGAGGATGGAGAGCAGTTCCGGCGACGGGGTCGGCCGCTCGGCCCTGACCTGTGGCAGTTCTCCGGTGAGGTGTCGCATGTCGGTGCCGGTGGTCCATTCGCCGGTGAGGCCCGCGGAGTGGTCGGGCGGCGCGAGCCCGAGGGCGCCGGACGCCTTGTGTCCGGTGGTCATGCCGCGGGTCCAGGCCGGCAGCTCCTGCCCGGGACGCACGACGGGAACGGGCGGCGCGAGCCGTACCTGCCCCGAAGGCTGGAGCTGCGGCTGCTCGCCGGTGCGGCCGACGGCGATCCGCTGCCGTAGGTCGCCCGCGTCGACGGGCCGCTCCTCCGGGGTCTTGGCCAGCAGTTCCAGGACGACGCGGTCGAAGAATCCAGGGAGTTCGGCCCGATGGGTGCGCAGTGGCTCGGGCTGGGTGTCACGGTGTCCGACGAGAACGGCCCAGGCGTCTTCGAGGTCGAACGGCGGTGCTCCGGTGGCGATCTCGTACAGGACGCAGCCCAGTGAGTAGAGGTCGCTGCGGTGGTCGACATGGCCGCCGCTGATCTGCTCGGGCGACATGTAGTGCGGGGTGCCCATGGCGATGCCCGTACCGGTGAGGCGGGAGGTGAAGCCGATGTCGTGGCCGAGCCTGGCGATGCCGAAGTCGCAGATCTTCACCGTGCCGTCGGCCAGCCGCATGATGTTGGCGGGCTTGAGGTCGCGGTGCACGATGCCCTGCTGGTGGGTGTAGCCGAGCGCGTCGGCGACCTGCTCGGCGATGTCGACGATGTCGGGCACCGGCAACGGGTGCTGTTCGTTGTCCTCCAGGAGCTGGCTGAGGTTACGGCCGTCGAGGAGTTCCATCACCAGGTAGAGGACGCCTTCGTGTTCGCCGAAGTCATGGACGACGGTGACGCCCCGGTGCTGGAGGGCAGCGGCCACCCGGGCCTCCCGGCGGAACCGTTCACGCAGGATCCGGGTGAAGGACTGATCGTGCTGGGGCCCCATCGGCTTGAGGCATTTGACGGCCACGTGGCGGCCGAGCGACTCGTCGCGGGCGCGCCACACCTCGCCCATGCCTCCGCGCCCGATCAGATCGAGCAGTCGGTACCGGCTCTGGATCAGCCTGGTGTCCGCCATCGCCTGCTGTCGCCCCCGTCGCTTCGCCTGCTTCTGTGCCCTCCCCGGCCCGTCCAGTATGGCGGCCTGGCTGCGCAGTTTGTACGGGGTGGGGCGGCTGCCGGGACCGAGTCGCGCCATCGCGTTCAGAATGTGACCGGGCGGAAGTTGCCGGCGGAGCCGGGAGGGATGCAGCGCAGGGCGGTTCCGGCGTGCGCAGGCGGAGTCACTCCGGCAAAGGGCTCAACCGGCCGCTCATACGCGGGTCGTCCACCTCTCCCGGATGCGTCAACCGGATACCGAAAGCATTCTCGACAAGCGACAGGACGCCATGGAGAGGGGGCCACTCGCCAAGGACGAGCCCCAACGGCCGCATGTACTCATCGAGCCGTGTCGGGTCCTGCCCGGTCGGCTCAATCGCCCGGAGCGTGTGAAAGTCGACGATGACGTCGCCGTCGACCGCGTACTTGAACCAGTACATCGGCTTCTCGTTGTAGTGCAGGGCAACGGCCTCAGTGCCGACGGACACGGCGCTCAGGATCTGCTCCTCGAGCCCGTGCACACCACTCTGTTCCCACGCCCAGGTCCATGAGCCGTCGGTGCCCGTGGTGACGACCGGTTCCTCATCGTCGAGAAGGTCGTCGCCGAAGTCGTCCGACAGATCCATGCCGTCGCGAAGCGCGAGGGTTCCCCGGTCAACCCCCATGCGGGTGAGCAGCTCGACAGGGCTCAGACCCCGTACGAAGGTCAACGTGTAGATGGGGAAGTCGCCTACCCGGAACATCTCCAGGCCGCGTCCTGCGTGTGCACTCGTCATTCGGCGGATGCTGTCACACCCCGCTGACACCACAGCAAACCGCCGTCGCTTGACAGATCAACTGCATCGGATGTCTTCTTCGTGGCCTCTTCTTTCGGGGGAGATGCGCCCGTTGTCACTCCGCCGCACCCTGGAGAGATGAGCGTCCCGATAGTCGTCCACGGCCTCTCCCGCTCCGGCGGGCGGAGGGTCACCATCAACGGGCAGATCGTCGGGCTCGCGCACGATGACCGCTTTGCCGATCAGCTCCCAGTTGACCGGTACGGTCGTCAGTAGTGAGATCCGGGTCGATGCGTTCGCTTTTACCGGACGTGGAAAGCTTCTACGCCACCGAGGTGCGTGAGAAAGCGCGGCTCGGTAGCGCCGATCAGGACACGGCGACCTATCTCTACGGCAGAAGGACATTGATGTCGCAGGCCATTGAGGGTATCGACCCGACGGTACCGCCCAGCGGGACCGTCTGTGTGGAATGTGAAGCGGCGCAGGGCTGGTGGCTGCATCTGCGCCGCTGCGCCCAGTGCGGGCACGTCGGTTGCTGTGACACCTCCCCGGAGCAGCACGCCTCCCGGCACTTCGCCGACACCGGGCATCCGGTCATCCAGAGCTTCGAGCCGGGCGAGGACTGGTTCTGGGACTTCCGCACCAAGGAGATGTTCAGCGAGGGCCCGAACCTGGCGCCGCCGCAGCACCACCCGCAGACGCAGACGGTGCCCGGCCCACACGAACGGGTGCCTCTCGACTGGCAGAGGCACACCCACTGAGGCCAGGACCCACGGTACGCCGCCCCTGACAGCGAATTGACCGATGCCACAACACGGCATCGGCATCGGCTGTGCCAGCCGTGCCTGGGTTGTTCGTCGGCGAGGCGGGACAGGAGGGTGGCGAGCGGGTCCGGGAGGCGGATCGGTGTGCTGTTGAGGAGGAGGACGGCGTGGCTGTCGAGGACGCCGAGGTGCGCGGCGGTGAGCATGACGATGTGGGTGAGGTGCTGGCCGAACAGCAGGAGCAGGGCGCCTGCCGCTCGCACGTCCAGGGGCAGTTTCTCGTCGTGGAAGCACTGCTGGAGCAGATCCCAGTGGGTGTCTTCGTCGATTCCTTCGGGCTCGGCCTTGGCACGGTGCGGGACCAGCAGGTCCCGGCTGTGGCCGCGGCGGGCCGTCCGGACGAGGAAGTCCCGCAGCTCGTAACGCGTGCTGGGGCCGTCGGCGAGCCACAGGTCGACATGATGCTGGGCCGCCTCGGGGGCGTGCGCGGCTTCGACGGCGGCGGGGAAGTCCAAGGAACACAGACACGTCGGCCTGCTGTACCGACGTGATCGGCTCCGCCCGGTTGCTCGGATCAGGCATGGGGGACGACGGCAACAGGGCAGCGCGCGTGATGAATGGCAGCTTGGGCGACTGGGCCCAGGTGTGATGGGGCGGGGCGGGGCTTGCGTCGGCCGACAACCAGCAGGGCGGCGCCATGGGCGGCCCGTACGACAGCCTTGGCGGGGCTTTCGAGAGCGATGCTGTCGCTCACCTCCACGAGCGGGAACTTGTCACGCCAGGGGCGGAGGATCTGGTTGAGGTGCTTCTGCGCGTCCTGAGTGATTTCTTCCGTCACGTCGTGATCCACGCCCCAGGGCGCGTATGCGACCAGCGGCAGGCTTTGGCCATGGACGGCTCGAAGAGGCACGCTTCGCGCCGCGGCGGTACCGAAGGCGAATTCGAGCAGGTCGTCGCAGGGGCCGTGCAGTTTCAGTGCCACCACGACGCCGCCTTCCACAGCTGGAGCGGGTTGTGGCCCTTGTCCGCTTGTTCCGGCGCGTACCAGGACCACCGGCCCGTCGGCCCGTACCACGACGGGCATGCTGATGTCTCCGAGAAAATAGCTCTCGACGGGCACCAGTCCGCGCGAACCGAGCACGATCATCTCGGACTCCGATGCCGCTCGCAGAAGCGCGTGCAGGGCGTCGTCGGCAACCAGGTTGCCGACAATGGGAAGGCCCGGGTGGCGCGCCTGGAGCTCCGCCCGCGCCTTGTGCACGATCCGCCTCGCCCAGTAGTTCTGATCCATCTCCGCAGGAACGCGGGTCGGTTCCGGCACCAGCAGAGGCCACGCGTGCAGCAGACGCAGCGTGAGCTTGCGCCGCTCGGCTTCGTCGGCGGCCCACCGGGCAGCGGCAAGGCTCTCGGGTGAGCCGTCGAGGCCCACGGTGACGACTGGCTCCATGGCGACTGCCTCCGTCTCGTAAGTCTCGTACAGCCTCGTAAAGGTTGGAATGACGGCAAGCGAGTCCGCATGCCCGGCCTGCTGCGTCCCTGTGCTCTTGTCCGTAACCAGCCAGACGAGGGTGAGGGGCAATCGATGGTGTGAGCATCCGCGCCGACGCGCCGATAACGGCTTCTTCTCGTTCGAGGAGTACCGCAAATCTCCGGGTGCCGCATGCCGACCCCGATGTGGCAGAACTCGTAGGGGCGGGAAATCCGCACAAGGAGGAAGCGCGGTCGTCATTCCCCTGGTGGTTGGGCATCGACGGGTTCCGGGGCGAAGGGTGGAACGGGCTGCCGACGAGGCAATCCGGCACGAAGAGCCACTCCCCTCCCACACGGTCCTGATCCGAGCTCGGTCGGCCTTGCCGTGGGCCCGTGCAGACTGCCCTGCGCTGCCGTTGCGGTGCGCGGTGAGGCGGATTGCCGGGCCCGAAAGTCTCACGTGCCGGTGCCGGAAGTCCGGATGTCGTCGGTCCGGTAGGCAACACGCTCAGCGACGGAGACCACACCGTCAACGCTCCGGCACAGCCGTTCGATGATGGGGATCACGCTCTTGAACTCGACGGATCCGCTGAGGACGACCTGTCCCTGGCGTACTTCGACCGTCACCTCCGAGGGGGCCAGGCCCATCGTCCGCTGTAGTACGTCCCGGTTGATTTCCTCGTAGATGGCGTCGTCACGGCGCAGGAAGACCCGCAGCAGGTCACGACGGCTGACGATGCCCAGCAACTTGTCCGTCTCGTCCACGACGGGCAGCCGTTTGACGTTCTGCACCTCCATGAGGCGGGCAGCCTCGACCACGGTCCACTCCGGGCGCGCACACACCGCGGGAGCCGACATCAGTTCCTCGGCCCTGGCCCCCTCGGCTTTGGCCCGCTCCCACGCCTCCAGATGCGGAATCGGTGTGCGGCCGGACGGATCAACCTGGTCGGAAGACTTGCGCAGCAGGTCGGCCTCGGACACGACACCCATGGGGCGATCCAGTTCATCGACCACGGGTACCGCTGTGACATCGTTCTCCGCCAGCAGCTTGACGATCTCTTTGAACGGCAGGTCACGCCGTGCCCTGACGACGTCTCTGGTCATGAGCTCTGCGACCGATCGGTGGTGCATGCGGCTTCTCCCTTCGGGATGTGACGGCCGGTGATGGTCATATGTCGAGCGGGTCAGGACCCGTCGCCGCGAGTCGCGCGGATGGGCCGGCCAGGCTCGTCGGTGGACCAGTGGACCAGTGGGCCCGGTACCGGCCCGCTCGGCCACGCGGGAACACGGTTTCTCATCCCATGCGGCGACACGCCATACGTGGCACGTTGGGTACAGCAACATCATGAGGAATTGGCGGCGATCATGCGAGCTCACCTCGGCGATCAGCTTGTTGTCGAAAGCCCGGCCACCGGCGCCGGCAGGCGCGACGGCGAGATTGTCGGACTCCACCATGAGGACGGAACCCCTCCCTACGACGTGCACTGGTCGGATACCGACCAGGTGACGCTCGTGTTCCCCGGGCCCGACGCCCATATCCGTCACCTTGAGCACCGGCCCGGCAGATCCCGCGAGCCGTCCCGGCCGGGCATGGCCGAGGCCGGCGCCGAGTCCGCCGGGGTCCGGCTCGATGAGGCACCCAACCCCGGCGACATCGGCCGGCGCGTGGCCATGGAACGCGAGCGACAGGGGCTCAGCCGTGCAGAAACAGCCCGCCGCGCCAGAATGGCGCCGGACTACCTGGCATACCTCGAGCAACGGCCGGCGGACCCGAGTCCGGCGAGTCTCATCAGCCTGGCCGACGCACTCGGCACCACCGTCGCAGCCCTGCGCGGAGGCGGCATTGATCTGCCACCCGGCCAGGGCCAGGCACTCCTGCACCCCCGGTTGCGGGACCTGGACCCCGACGAATGCCGCGCCCGGCTCTCCACACACGGCGTAGGACGCATCGCGGTGGCAACACCCGATGGCCCGGCAGTCTTTCCAGTGAACTACGAGGTCATCGATGGCACGATCGCTTTCCGGACCGCACCTGACGCAGTGCCTGCGACAGCCGGGGGAACAGATGTCGCATTCGAGGTCGACCACGTGGACGAGGCCATGAGCCAGGGCTGGAGCGTGCTTGCCGTAGGCCCTGCGCGGATCGTCACAGAACCCGACGCACTGCGGCAGCTTGCCGATCGGGCCCATACCACGCCCTGGGCAGGGGGCGAACGCAACACATGGGTGTCGATCCGGCCCACGCGCCTCACAGGGCGGCGCATCAGTCCAGCTGATCAGTGACCGACAGCGGACTGCCGCGACGCCCGGCGGGCATTCCACGACCACGATCCAGTCCTGACCGCACAGTGGTCCCCCCAATGGGCCCACCGACTCGGGCAGGGAGGCTTTGGCGATCCAGGCCCCTGCTCTCCGACGCTCATGTGACAGCGCTGGTCTACTACGCTGTTGCGTCATTGCGTCCATGCGTGGCGCGTAGCCGTGACGCTTTGTCCCTGTTTCCAGGGCCGCCTTGCCTTCCCTGCACGGCCACTTACGACCGAGTCAGACCGTACGCCGAACCCGGCATCCGCGCCGTCCACATCGCGGTGGCGTCGCCCTGCTCACCCTGTGATTCACGGCGATCCACGACGAGGGGCACGCCGTACCGAGTGCGCGCAGCGAAGCCCGTTCGGCGCTGACGCTTGACTTCGAGCAGGGTCTCCTCCATAACGTCATCCCATGTCGGACGGAAAAGACTCGGGCGAGCCCGGAAAGCTGCCGCGCTCGCTGTACGAGCGGGAGCTGTACCGGCTCCAGACCGAACTCGTGAAGCTCCAGGAGTGGGTACGCGCGGAAGGCGCACGGCTCGTCGTGGTGTTCGAGGGACGTGACGCGGCGGGCAAGGGGAGCACGATCAAACGCGTCACCGAACACCTCAATCCCCGAGTGGCACGTATCGTCGCTCTGCCGCGGCCCACCGAGCGCGAGCGCGGCCAGTGGTATTTCCAGCGCTACGTCGAGCATCTTCCAGCCGCGGGGGAAGTGGTCCTGCTCGACCGCAGCTGGTACAACCGCGCAGGCGTCGAGCGCGTCATGGGTTTTTGCACCATGGAAGAACATCAGCGGTTCCTCCGCCAGTGCCCGATCTTCGAGCGGATGCTGGTGGAGGACGGCATTCTGTTGCGCAAATACTGGTTCTCGGTGAGTGACGCGGTGCAGGAAGAGCGGTTCCGACGCCGGCTGAAGGATCCCACACGCCGGTGGAAACTCTCGCCGATGGACCTGGAATCGATCAGCCGCTGGGAGGCCTATTCGCGGGCGAAGGACGAGATGTTCGTCCATACCGACATCTCGGAGGCTCCGTGGTACGTCGTCGAGAGCGACGACAAGCGCCGGGCCCGGCTGAACATGATCGCCCATCTCCTGTCGAGCGTGCCGTACGAGGCAGTCGCTCCGCCGGTGATCGAACTGCCTCCGCGGCCTGCGGCCACCGGGTACCAACGGCCGCCGAGAGACCTTCAGACGTACGTCCCCGACCACGCGTCGCAACTCAGGAAGTGAGGCGAGGGGTCTCGCACGATCGGGCCGCCAGAGGTACGACAGCCACCGGACAGTCGGCGTGGTGGAGCAGGGTATGGGCAACTCGGCCGAGTTGGAGTCCGAGGTGGCTGCGGCGGCGATGCGCTCCGACAACGATCAGGTCTGCCGCGGCCGAGCGCTGGACCAGCACTTTTGCGGCCGTTCCCTCGACCGCCGCCGAGTGCAGCCGGACCGTCGGGTGATCGCGTACGGACTCGGCCACCGCTTCGTCGATCAGGGTCGCCGCACGTTCCTTGTGGTACAGGTGCTCACTGGCAGTACGCCGGGGGTCGGCTCGGTCGTGCGAGGGACAGCGCCAGGCATGTACGGCATCCAGGTCGCAGCCCCTCGCCCCAGCCTCGTGGAAGGCGAACCGGACCGCCGCCCCTCCCCTGTCCGGTTCCCCGATACACACGAGGATCCGCCCGTGCGCGCCTTCGATTCCGGCCCTGTCACCGCGCACGACGATGACGGGACAAGGGACCCGGGCAGCCACGGACAGGCTGACCGAGCCGAGCAGAAGTCCGGTGAGCCCGCCACGGCCTCGCTCCCCGATGATCAGCGCCTCGGCATTGCGTCCCTCGTACAAAAGGGCGATCACCGCGTCCTCGGGCGTCACCTCGACCGAGACGTCGACGTCCGGATGACGGCGACGGGCACGCTCAGCAGCAGTTTCAACGATGCTGTCGGCGAGCGCCTGCTCCGCAGGGCGGCCCAGGCCGAGCGCCGGCGCGGCGCCCTCGTACCGCTCCCACCTGGACGCGTACACCAGCCGCAGCGGCAGCCCATGAAGAGCCGCCTCATCGGCGGCCCAGTCGACTGCCCGCAGGCTGGTCTCCGATCCGTCCACACCCGAGACCAGAGGCTGCTTCATCATTTCCACCGCCTTCCACTCGACCGGGCAAGAAGTACCTGCCCTCACAGTTGCACTGGAGCGGGCCGTCCATGAGGACCCGTTCGGCCCGGATACGGAACGTTCGGCCCCCCTTCGTGGTCAGGCTGGTCCGCACGCACGACGTGGTCTTCGGCAGCGGCAGAAGAGACTCGGCGGTGCTGGTTGCCGCCCCGGCGTCCGGCTGGCCCACGAGACGCAGGAGGCCGATAGTGGAGGGAGGAGTGCAGGGTGGTGCGGCGCGAGCGCGCGGGGGGGGTGCCCCTATCTGTTTCGTCAAGCCTGGCGGGGCTGGTTCGTAGGGGTTGGTCCTGGTTTTCGGGAACGTCCCGCGAAGCGGGACGTTCCCGGCGGA
>NZ_JBIURV010000025.1:52489-143198 GCF_044741025.1 Streptomyces sp. NPDC088246 | reverse complement strand
ACGATCCTCAAAGACCGCGTCCGCGAGCTGCGGCCCGCCTACCTTCCCGTCGATCCGGTCTCGCGCACGACGTACCGGCCCGGCGAGCTGGCCCAGTGCGACCTGTGGTTCCCGCCGGCCGATATCCCGCTCGGTTACGGGCAGCAGGGCCGGCCGCCCGTGCTCGTGATGGTCTCGGGCTACTCGCGGATCATCACCGCACGGATGCTGCCGACCCGGATGACGGGCGACCTGATCGACGGTCACTGGCAGCTGCTCAAGCAGTGGGGTGCGGTGCCGCGGATGCTGGTGTGGGACAACGAGGCCGGTATCGGCCAGGGCAAGGTCACAGCCGATTTCGCCGCGTTCGCCGGAATGCTCGCGACCAGGGTGTTCCTCTGCCGCCCCCGGGATCCGGAAGCGAAAGGGCTGGTCGAGCGGGCCAATGGGTATCTCGAGTCGAGCTTCCTGCCTGGCCGCACCTTCAGCGGACCCGCCGATTTCAACACCCAGCTGACCACCTGGCTGACCACCGCCAACCGGCGGATCCACCGCACCCTGGGCGCCCGCCCGATCGACCGGTGGGAGGCCGACCTGGCCGGCATGCTCCCACTGCCGCCCGTCGATCCGCCCCGCTGGTTCCGCTTCCACACCCGCCTGGGCCGCGACCACTACATCCGCGTCGACACCGTCGACTACTCCGTCCATCCCCTGGCCATCGGCAAGCGGATCCAGGTCAGCACCGACGCCGACGAGGTCATCGCCGTACTTTCTCCCGGCGGAGCTGTCGTGGCCCGCCATCCGCGCTGCTGGGCCAAGCACCAGACGATCACCGATCCCGATCACGCCCGCACCGCGAAGGCCCTGCGCGGCGATTTCCGTCACCACCTCGCCTCCCAGGCCCGCCAGGCGGCCGCCACCGGTGACCTCATCGAGGTCGAACAGCGCCAACTGGACACCTACGACCAGGTGTTCACCTCGCGCGAAGACAGCACCGGTGGCGACGAGAGCGAAGGTGAGGTGTTCTGACATGGCCCGCACCACCACGACGGCATCCACGCCGGCCAGGGAGAAGAACGGCAGCGGCCGGACCGGTGAGCAGACCGCCTCCGACCTGGCCTTCTACTCCCGTGCGATGAAAGCCCCGGCCCTGCTGGACGCTGCCGAACGCCTTGCCGAGCGCGCCCGGAGCGAATCCTGGAGTCACGCCGAGTTCCTGGTCGCCTGCCTGCAGCGCGAGGTCGCCGCCCGCGAGTCCCACGGCGGCGAGGCCCGCGTCCGCTCCGCCCGGTTCCCCGCGATCAAGACGATCGAGGAACTGGATGTCACCCATCTGCGCGGCATGACGCGCGAACAGCTCGCACATCTGGGAACGTTGGACTTCATCACCGGCAAAGAGAACGCAAAGTGACCTTAAACAGCCGCCGACCGCCATGATGCAGCGCCCCCGAAGGCAACCGCTCCACGTCAGTGCTGTCGGAACCCGTGAACATTTCGATTCGCACGCGGGCGTTGGCTGCTTCCCAAACCGGTGCACAACTGCTGCCCGTTCTTGTGAACAGAGCCACCTCGGCGATCGCCAGATCCGCCTCGGGGAGCAGGCTCGTGTGCGTATCCGAAGTGATGGTGATCGAGGAGTGGCCGAGCATCTCCTGGATGTCCTTGAGGCCGACACCGGCCGCGTGAGCCAGTGTCGCGGCACCGTGGCGGAGGTCGTGGAGCCGGATCGGCGGGAGGGCGATTTCCTCGCACAGCTCGATGAACCGCCGTGTGACGTTGGCGGGGTGGAGCAGTTCTCCGTTCTCGCGTGTGAAGATCCTTCCGGTCTCCACCCAGGCACTCCCCCACTTCTCGCGGTCCTTGTCCTACTGGGCGCGATGTCGTTTCAGGGCTCGGACCGTGTCGGAGTCCAGCGCGATGGTGCGCGCGCCCGCATCGGTCTTGGGGTCGTCCTCGTATAGCTCCCCCGTTCCACCCCACCCCGCCTTGTTCGGGGCCGGGTCCTGTGTTTCACGGCGGCCGGTCGGGGCCTGCAGCTCACAGCGGTCGCCGGGCCGGTGCCGGTGCCCGACCGGCAGCCTCGGGACGGAGTCGGCCTCAGCCTCCGGGCGATCCATCCGGCGCTCAGGCACCGGGAGAACTGGGGGGATCCGGCTCGGTGTGAAGGTGCTGGGTCAGTTCGTCGCCAGCCTCCGGGGAGAGGGAACCGGTGAAGTCAATTCCGAGGTGTCTGGCGAGATCTGCGGCATAGAGGCTGGCGGCGGCCTCGCGGAGGAGGGAGTCCGTGTCGACGCACGAGCGCACCCGGTGCCAGGCGGTGGCCGCAATGGCAGCGCCAAGCGGAGCAGCGGGCCACCACCAGAAGGCGAGCAGCGCGTAGAGCACGGCCCAGCCGCCCAGTGCACAAGCGCGAGACAGCGCCTGCCGAGCCTCCGTGATCTCAAGGCGCGCGGTCTCGGGCATGAGCAGCCACAGGTGCGGCCAGACCGTGGGCAGGTGGAGCCGCCGGTCCCGGGCCAGCCGTACGGTTGCCGCGTGCGCTCGATCTCCGCTCCAAGTCGGGCGGGTCGGCGCCTCCGCGGCGATACGGATACGAGCACGGTACGCGGCGAGGCGCTGTCGGGTCGCTTCGGCCGATGCGCCGCCATCGCTCTCGGCCTGGTCCCGCAGACGGTGGTAGGCACCGTGTGCTTCCTCCCATCGCCGCCGCCGGACGCGGATCCGCCATTCGGCGAGTTGACGGAACGGTGCCGGCCAGGACCGCCATGCCGCGGCGAGCGTGATGCGCTCGACCGCCGATCCGAAGGCCTGGGCGGCCAGTCCGGCTGCGGCAGAGCCCACCAGCACGCCCGCAATGAGGACAATCTGCCCTCCCGCCTTCGTCGCGACAGAGGTGTCGGCCCAAGAGCTGATCTGTTCGACGAGCCGCTCGGCGTCCAGGGCTCGCCGGTGGCCGAGGGCGCGGGCCGCCGCGGCGGTGCCCAGGTAGAGGGCGCCAGGCAGCACGAGGAGGGTGGCCCAGCGCTCGGCCAGTTTCTTGCCCAGTTCACTCAGCAAGTTGCCCACCGCTAGAGCGACTTCGGCGACATGCCCGACCCGGAGATGGAACAGCGGCGGGCGGCGGGCGGCTGCGGCCAGCGGAGACGGGCGGAGCACAGGTTCAACGGGCAGCGGTAGACCAGCTCCAGCGGCCCTTCGTCGGCGCCCGGAAGCCTGGGGCCCCGGGTCCCGTGCTGCAGGACGCCCAGCACGTCCCCGGCCTGGACCAGCGCGGCGTCGAGGTCGTGCAGGGGAGTGCGGATGTCCTGACGAGCCGCGATCGCGGCCAGCAGGCGCTGCACCGCGCTGTCGTCACCGTACGCCTCCACACAGGTGTCGCGGATGTCGTCCAGGTCCTGGCAGACACGAGCCAGGCCGTCCGCTTCCTGCCGGGTCACGTCCATACCCGCCCCCTGGATACAGCAGCACTTCACAAATATCTTTAACTATCTTTCCATAGAGGCTGACTGACGTGCAGTCACTATCTGAAACCCGGGGGTCGCATGACAAGGGTGGACGAGGACCGGGCTACGGTGGAGGCCCGCCTGAATCGGGCCAGAACCGAACGGAACCTGTCCCTGGTGCTGGAGCCGGAGGCCCTCTCGGAGGCGCTCGAACTTACCGCTGCCCTCCATGACAGTGACGACCCGTCAGGCCACTTCGCGCTGGGATGGCTGTACTGGCTTCGCAGCTCCATGCTCCCCGAGCCCGAGAGCCGCCACGAGCGGGCTGCGGCCGTCCAAGCGTTTGTGGCCTGCTTCCTCGCGGGCCTCGACGACATTCCCGAACCCCTGGTGCCGACGGTGGCGGAGCATGCCGTTCCCGCCGCCGAGCGGCTGCTGGAGCAGGCCGCGGGCCACGGCTCTCCCCACGCCGCCCGGGCCGCGGTGGAGCTGTGGGAGCGCATTCTGGAGTCCGCCCCGGCCGACACCCCTGACCGCGCCCGCTATCGGACGGGGCTGAACACGGCGCTGGGCCTCGACTACGAACTGTCCGGCGCCGGGAGGAAGTTCGACGAGACCGTCCAGGTCTTGCAGGGACAGTCCGCCGCCGAGCTGCTCGGCAGACTGAACACCCTGCCGCCCGGACCGGAGCGAAGTAGCGTCCTGTCAGAACTCCGCCACACGTTGCTGGCGATGTACGAGCAGTCGGGCGACCAGAACCACCTGAAGGTCGCCCTGACAGTCGCAGAGGCCGCTCTGCGGACAAGCGACGAGGGCGACCCCGGCCACGCGGGCCATCTCGCGGGCGCTGGCAGCGTCCTGTGGGCGTGCTACCAGCGCTGGCGGGACCCGGCAGACCTGGACCACGCGATCGACCACACCCGACGAGCCTTGCGCCTGGGAACCGAGGAGGGCTACCCGAGGGCGTCGCTACTCAACAACCTTGGCACACTCCTACGCGCACGCTACGAGCTGCGGGGAGACCCCGAGGACCTCGACGCGTGCATCGCACGCCAGCTCGATGCCCTCGCCGCACTCCCCGACGGAGACCCGGTCCGCAGCGGCGTCCTGCACAGCCTCGCAATGGCGTACGCGATCCGATCCGGTCGTGACGGCCACTCGGCGGACCTGGACCTGGCCCTGGAGTACGGACGGCAGGCCCTCGCATCCCCGCTGCCGTGGGGCCTCAGGCCCCACCTCCTCACCGCGCAGGTCACCTCCCTGACGACACGCTTCAAACGAACCGGCGAAGCCGCGAGCCTGGACGAAGCCGTCGACCTCGGGTGGGAAGCAGTGGCCGACGCCCGGATCGGTACGCCCGCACGGGCAACCGCCCACGCCGCCCTCGGAATCGTCCTCCTGCTCCGGGTCGAACACCTGGGCACATCAACCGACCTCGACACTGCTCTCGGCATCCTCCGTGAGGCCGCGGGCGCCACACTGGACCCACACCTGCGGACCGAAGTCCTCACTTCCCTCAGTAACGGCCTCATACTCCGGTTCCGGCGGCGGGGAGACCCCGAGGACCTGGACAAGGCGGTCTCCGCGGCGGGCACGGCGCTCGCGGACTCGCTCCACGACCCCCGGCTGGGGATGTTCCTCCTGAACTTCGGAAACGCCCTACTGCAGCGCTACCTGATCTCCCGTGATCCGGCCGACCTGGCCAACGCCGTCAACGCCCTGCAGGGCGCAAACGCCCTCGGCTCGAACACCCCCGGCCGACAACCCCGCATCCTGGGGGCACTCTGCGACGCCCTGACACTGCGGTACGACCTTAAACACCGACGCCGGGTACTGGACGAGGCCATCCAAGCGGGCACCGAAGCCGTACGGCTCACCCCGGGGGACGACCCCAACCGCGCCCGTCACCTGCTGCGCCTCGGCCAAGCCCTGGTACGACGCGGTTCGACCGGTCTCGCCCCCGCGATCGAGGCGTTCGCGGAAGCGGCCGATGCGTCCTCCTCGCCGCCGTCCGACCGCGTCCGCGGTGCGCAGAACGCGGCCGTGCTGCTCGGTTCCGACAGGTCCGGCCGCGCCGCCGATCTTCTGGAGATGGCTGTACACCTGCTGCCGCAGGTGTCGCCGCGCCGACTCGGCCGTACCGACCAGCAGTACGCCCTGGGCCAGTTCGCCGGTCTCGGCGCCGACGCCGCGGCCAGCGCGCTGGAGGACCCCCGCATCGCCCGGAAGGAGCGCGGGGTGCGGGCGGCCCGGCTGCTGGAGGCCGGCCGGGGTGTGCTCCTCGGCCACGCGCTGGAGATCCGCAGCGACCTCACCGCGCTGAGGGAGGTTCGACCGGACCTCGCCGAAGCGTTCGTGCAGCTCCGCGACCGGCTCGATGCACTCGACCAGCACATGAGCGGGAACGAGGACGGCCCTGCTCCACAGGTCACCGGGACCACACAGACCAGGCGCAACCAGGCGGCCGCCGAGTTCACAGAGACACTGGCCCGGATCAGGGCGCTCGACGGGTTCGCCTCCTTCTGCCGGCTGCCCTCGGCGCAGGAGCTGATCTCCGAATCCGCCCAGGGCCCACTAGTGGTACTGAACGTCACAGAAACCCGCGGAGACGCGCTGCTGCTGACGCCTTCCGGTGTGACCGCGGTCGAGCTGCCCATGGTCTCCCGGAGCCAGGTCGCCGACCAGGTCGCTGCCTGTTACGGAGCCTTGCGTGCTGCGAGCGACCCACGCCGAAGCTCCCGGCAGCGGCGAGCAGCGCAGCGGGAGATGCACGGCGTCCTGGAGTGGATCTGGGACGCCGTCGCCGGACCCGTGCTCCAAGCCCTCGGTCTCCACTCCGCCCCCGACCACGGGGAGGGCTGGCCCCGGCTGTGGTGGATCCCGGGCGGACTGATGAGCCTGCTCCCGCTCCATGCTGCCGGGCACCACCACGATCCGGCGGGCGATCCCCTGCGCCGCACGGTCATGGACCGAGCCGTGTCCTCCTACAGCCCCACCGTGCGGGCCCTGCGCCACGCCCGTCGGGCCACCAGGTTGTCGGCCCCCATGTCCCTCCGGCCGCTGCTCGTGGCCGTCCCGGAGCCTCCCGGGTCCAGAGCCCGGCTTCCCCATGTCCTGGAAGAGGTCGCCAGGGTCCGAGGTCTGCTGCCCGACGCGCGCCTGCTTGCCTCGGACGGGCCCGCCGGTGCGGGAACTGCGGCGCTCTCCCGCCCCGTCAAAGCCAACGTCCTCGCCCATCTGCCGCACAGCTCCATCGTGCACTTCGCTTGCCACGGCACCACAGACACCACCGACCCCTCGCAGAGCCGACTCTTGCTCGACGACCACAGCGTCGCCCCTCTCACCGTCGCGAGCCTGACCCGGATGGACCTGGACAACGCCCGGCTCGTTTATCTCTCGGCGTGCAGCACCGCCCTGTCCGCCCGCACGGACCTGCTCGACGAGACAGTCCACCTCGCATCGGCCTGCCAACTCGCAGGATTCCGCCACGTCGTCGGCACTCTCTGGGAGATCAGTGATGCCCACGCCCCAGCTGTGGCCGAACGCTTCTACAGCCACCTGCGGCACAACGGAATCCTGGACGCCGACCGGGCCGCAGCGGCCCTGCACTCAGCCGTCCGGGAGACCAGAGACCAGTTCCCCCTAACGCCCACCCTCTGGGCAGCCCATCTGCACGTAGGCGCCTGACAGCACTCTTAACGACCACATCTGTGCTGTGGTGGGCCATGGGCAAGAAGACCCCGCACGCGTGAGCGATGCGTGAGCGGACAGCGTGAGACGAGCCATCACACGCTAGCCTTTGCCCCCATTTCACACGGCGCTGATCAGGCAAAACGACAGAACGCGGCACATTCAGGCACCACCCGGCAAGGATTCGATCCCACTCCTAAAGCGGGTGTCGCAGGTTCGAATCCTGCCGGGGGCACAAGCCGAAGGCCACCTAGGAACGTTCCTAGGTGGCCTTTGACATCCACAGATGACATCAACGGCGACGGTCACTCACGGCCTGGACGCTTCTTGAGCAGCCGGTCCGTGTGGCTGATCGCCTCACGCTGCGTGTCCTGGACGCCGTGCGTACAGACATCCATGGTGATGCTGATCTGGCTGTGCCCGAGGATCTCCATCACCACGCGGGGAGCGACATCGGCCGCGGTCAACAGAGTCGCGTAGCCATGCCGGGCATCGTGCGGCCTTATCGCCCGGAAGCTGGCGGATTCGGCGACGCGGGTGAGGAGCGGTAGACGCTCCGCGGCTCGACCGGGCGACCGGTCCGAGTGACGAACACGTGGCCACCTTCCTGCCACGACTCCCCCGCACGAGCCTTGGCGTCAACCTGCCGCATTCGGTGCCGGCGAAGCGGAGCGACGCACATTGCCAGGAGCGGCACAGTCCGTCGACGTCGTCCCACACGCGTCGGCGACCTCAGGCTCAAGGAGCCACACGTGTGCCAGACAGGGGCGGGAATCTGCGGTCGAAGGCTCTCAGGGGCGAGCCAGTGAAGACCGCATGGCAGCCATGAGCTTCTGGCGGGCCTCCCGGAAGGCGCGCCGTACCTGTGTGCACTCAGGATCGTCACGCAGATGTCCGGCGACCACCGCGTCCCGGTAGAGGAGCAGTTGGTAGGCGGCATCCCTGGCGGACCGGGCCACCTCCGGTGTGGCCAGTAGCTCCAGTTGGTACTGCTTCGAGTGCACGCCGTGGGCCAGGATGCTGGCGCGAGCGAGCTGGGCCCGTTCGTCCCCTGGCAGGTGCTCCGATCGGCTGGCATCGCTTATGGCGTCGCGCGCCTCAGTCAGGGCCTCCAGGAACTGGGCAGACACCGTACGCAGGGTCTCTCTGTCCCGCTCGCCTGTGTCTCGTCGCCAACGCACTCGGTCTGTGGCGAGCGTGCTGCCCACCCCGACAACCGCGCCCACCACTGTGGCGACCAACGCTGTCCATTCCATGGCCTGGAGACTACGAGTCCGCCGAGTCTGGCGGCCAGGGGCCCGTGACTCTTCTGCCATCGCACCACGGAGCGCCCTCCCGAGGCCGTCTCGGGGCCGTGGAAGGGCGCTCAATGACGGCCAACGCTGACAACTGCCGACAGCTCAGCAGCAGGTCACAGCGTTGATCGATTACGTAACCGCAGGTTGGGAACCCGGCGTGTCCCTTCTTCGGCTACTGGTGGAGGTGGCCCGCCCGTCAACACGCATGCCGTGCCCATGCGTGCTCTTACCCGGCCGGACCGTGCCCGTTGCGTGCCCGTTCCGGCGGGACGTAGCGGGGACTCACCGGGAACAGCGGCACCGACCATGCTCCGGCCCAGGTCAGGGGCTTCGCAGGTCAGCCGCCGCCCGCATACGGCGTCTTGCGAACTGGTGCCCCAAAGCCCTCGCGCCGGCGCTTGACTGAGCCATCAACGGCGGCTCGGGGGGCCTTTTCGTTTCACAGAGGCGATCACGACGGATATGACGGCGGTCACGACGAGGCTCCCCACCATGACCATCCCCACGCCGACCATGAAGAGGCCGCTGGAGTCGTCCGACCAGTCGTCATAGGCGGCAGTGGTCAGGCCGACCGTGATGCCGAGCACAGCACCTGCGATGTAGCGCCGGGATGCCGCCCAGTACACCAGCGCCAGCAGAGTCAACACCAGCCCGATCACCTGCCACGCCTCGTACGGGCCGGTCGTCGAGCCATCAGGGTGCACGTCACGCTGCTGGTCCCAGCCCAGCCAGGCAGCCCACGCGCCTAGCGTCACCACAGCGAGCACGAGGACCGCCAACAGCTGGGGAACGAGTTTCAGTAGTCGTTGTCGCATGGCCCAAGCGTTCCGGCTCGCCCTATGGCCGACCAGAGCGCACGTACTCAACTCTGCCCGAGTGCTTTGGCCAACATCTGATGTCGGTCGGGCTTCGGGAGCTGCCGTCCGACGTTCATCGGGGCCCACCCCTGGTGGCTTGAAGACGGCAGGGCCTCTGTCCGCCCGGCACAGGGTGGCCCGTTCGCGGCCGGCATGCCGCCATGCCACAGCCCACGGGCGCCGTCGCCCCATCGGTCAGCCCACCCCAAAGGAAGAGGTGTCAGATCCCTGGCAGTTGGCACGCTTCCTCTCTGACGGGTCGGGTCGGGTCGGGTCGGGTCGGGTCGCCAAGTGGATGCCATGCGCCCGGAGGAGACATCGACCATCTGTGCCAAGTGGATGGGCGAGTCGATGGTTGCCGACTAGAGTCGCCTCATCACTGCTGGTTATGGGGCCAGGACTCGGTGCACGCACGCCGGGTCTCTGGTGGGGAGGGCCTGTAGAGCATGAGCCGTCGCTCCAATGGGTTGGTCGGTGTCTGGGCTGAAGCGCAGCGCCAACAGCAACGTCAACGTGAGGCGCAAGCCAGATACCAGCGGGATCAGGAGAGGCAACAACGCGCCTACCAGCGAGAGCTCGCGCGCAGCCACCGCGAGCAGAGGGCGGCCTACCGGGAGCAGCGCGAGGCGGAGGCCCGGCGGCGTACGGAGGAAATCGACGCGCGTGTCGAATCGTTGCAGGGTCTGTTGGCGGCAGGGTGCCGGTCTCCGGCGTTCAGGGCCGACGCACTGACTCGGGCGGAGCAGATCGAGGCATTCTCCCCGGGACAGCTCGCGCACCCCATCCGCATGCCGGACCCGAACCAGTATCAGCCGCAGGGTGGTTGGACCGCCACACGGCGAGCTCAGGCGCAGGCGGAGGCCCGGTCCAGGTTCGAGCGCGACTGGCAGGCCGCACAGGCTGCGGAAGCACAGCGTCAGCACCAGTTGGCCACCTACCAGCTGCAGTACCAGCAGTGGGCCGAAACCCAGCTGGGCGAGATCCGTCGGCACAACGCCGGCATCGCAGAGATGACGATGGGGCTTCACAACGGAGATCCCGAGGCCGCGGTGGAGTATTTCTCCGCCGCCCTCTACGCCTCGACCGGTTGGCCGGAGGACCTGCCCCGTCAGGTGTCCGCAGCGTACGACTCCGGTGCGCGCCAGTTGGTACTGAACTGGGAGCTGCCCAAGTACGACGTCGTCCCGGAGGCGAAGTCGGTGCGCTACATGATCAACGCCGATCAGGAGAAGGAGTCGCCCCGACCGGTCACGCAGCGTCGCGCCCTGTACCGGGACGTACTCGCACAGTGTCTCCTGTTGGTTCTGCGTGATCTTTTCGCAGCCGATGAGTTCGGTGCGCTGGAATCGGTCGCGTTGAACGGGTTCGTGGACGATCACGACCCGACGACCGGCAGACGGGCACCCATGTTCCTCGGCACTGTCATGGCCTCGCGTTCGACTTTCGCCGAACTGCATCTGGAACAGGTGAACGCTGTCAACTGCCTGGTGGACGGACTCCGGGGGCAGCTGTCGTCGCGCCCCGATCAGTACGCGTCCGTGCGGCCCGGCCGGGTTCCCGAAGACGTCGGTAACGGTGTCGTCACCCACGGAGGCGACGAAGAGCCGGATCTGTACGAGATGGATCCCATCGCCTTCGAAGCGCTGGTCGCCGATCTGTTCCGGGCCATGGGCATGCAGGCCGTGACCACACAGCGCTCGAACGACGGTGGCGTGGACGTCGATGCGCTGGACCCGACCCCGATTCGCGGCGGCAAGATCGTCGTACAGGTCAAGCGCTACCGCAACACCGTGCCCCCGACAGCCGTCCGCGACTTGTACGGCACCGTCCAGGACGCCGGCGCCAACAAGGGTGTCCTGGTCACGACGTCCGGATTCGGCCCCGGCTCGCACACCTTCGCCAACGGCAAGCCCTTGGAACTGGTGGCAGGCTCCGAACTGGTCGACCTGCTGCACCGCCACGGACTACGCGGGCGACTGGGTAACGGCGAGCGCCCGGTGCCCGCCCAGCGGACAGCGCCGGACAGCGAGACCAGTACGGACGACCACAACGTGTTGGGCATGTACTGGTCGGGCAGCGTCGCCTTGGATGTGTGCGCACTCATCTGCCACGGCAACCGGGTTCTCGACGACGACCACTTCGTCTTCTTCAACAACCCCCGGACACCCGACGGCACGGTCCGCGCGCTCATCCCCGTCACGCCGGACAGAGCCGCCATCCAAGTCTCCTTCGATGCCCTACCGGCGCGCGCTGACCGCCTCGTCGTCATTGCCGCGGTCGATCCTGTCGCCAACCCCGCGGCCGACCTGTCCGGGTTCGCCGACGCCGGTATTCGGCTGCTGGACTCCGAGGGAACCCCACTCGACCAGTTGGAAGTCTCCGACGGCCGCGCCGGCGAAACCGCCCTCGTACTGGGGTCCTTCCGTCGCCGCGCGAACGGCGACTGGGAGTTCGTCACCGGAGGCAAGGGATACCGAGGCGGCTTGGAGGAACTCGTCCAGGAGTACGGCATCGATGTGGATTAGCGCGCCCCTGCCGACATGAGACCTCGAGCGTGGCGCCGCCGATCCTTCGTGTCTGCCTGGAAGACCCGCCGACCGAGCCATCGCCGACCGGCTCGGGCCATGATCCGGGGCGGTGAGGGAGCGGCTCCGGGCTCCTCCGAAGAGGGCGCCGAGGGACGTAATGGCACTCGTGTGGCACGGCGCCTGGAGCAGCGAAGGGCCGGCCTGGGAGGAAACCCCTCCTGAGCTGGCCCTTCTGTCTGGCCCTCGTGCCGCACCGCTGACCGAAATCCGGGGGCGCCGCCCCCTGTGTGGCGCCCTGGCCGGGTGGCGCTAGGGCAGCCGCTTCTCGTAGGTCTTGTCCTCGTCGGAGTCGTAGACCAGCTTGCTGTCGGCGTCATAACCCTTGATGCGCGGGGCCACGGTGACCTGCTGGTTCAGAACACCAGAGGCGACGAACCAGCCGTGGTCCAGGGCGGCCTGGCTGGTGGCGCCGCCGTAGGAGACGGTCACCCGGGCCACTGACGGCTCGACGGTGCCGATGACACCCCACCGGAACGGCAGCTTCCAGTTGCCGCGGTCGAGGACCGACTGCTGGTAGAGCTTGCCGCCGTTGATGTCGGCCATCACGGGGCCGGCGCCCGGCACATCGTCGGAGCCCACGTCGGCGTTGAGGCCGTTTGCCTCGCCGTCCTTCACGTTGCAGATCAGTCGGGTCTGCTTCGGTTGCTCCTTCACCGCGACGACGTACATGCCATCGCCGGGCGCGTTGGAGTCGCCGAGGCTGTTCACCGCCAGGATGATCCGGTACTCCTCGGCCGCGCCCAAGTCCGTGCGGAAGCCGGACGGGCCGCGTGTGTGCGACTGGTCGTAGGCGAGGCACTTCTTCAGCCCGTCGGCGGCCTGCCCGAAGGTGATCCCGTCGAGTAGTTGGTCCTCCGTGGCCGGCCTCGTCGGCGACGCGGACGGCGTCGGTGTCGGCGTCGCCGATGTCCGCGGTGTGGCGCTGACCGACGGTGTCGATGCCACCGTGTTCCCACCTGCATCCCCGTCGGCCAGCGCGTACGCCCCCACGGGCATCGCCGCCAGCGTCACCAGGGCCGCCCCGGTCGCCGCCACCCGGCGTCGCCGCTCGACCGTGCCCCGGCGGCGGATCGCCGGATACGGCACCGGCGCGGGCCGGATCGTGTTCGCGTCCCCGGCGAGCAGCTCGCGCAGCTGCTCCTCGAAGTCCCCGCCGGTTCCCGTCCCCTGCCGCTTCTGTTCCTCGTTCACCTGCTGCCTTCCTGCCCGGACGACACTCGGCTGCGGACAGGTTCGTCCACGACCTGCGCGAGCCCCGGATACGTACGCAACTTCGCCAGCGCCTTGGACGCCTGGCTCTTGACCGTGCCGGGCGAGCAGCCGAGCACCTCGGCGACCTCGGCCTCGGACATGTCCTCCCAGTAGCGCATGACGATCACCGCCCGCTGCTTCGGCGGCAGTCCGGCCAGCGCCGCGAGCAGGGCGCTGCGCTCGTCGGCCCACGAGACGGCCTCGTCGCGCCCGGCCACCTCCGGCGGCGCCGCGGTCAGAGCCTCCGTAACCCGCCGCTTGCGGAACCGGTCGCTGTTGCAGCTGACCAATATCCGCCGGACGTACGCATCCGGTCTGTCGCTGCGCGAGACGCGCCGCCATGACCGGTACGCCTTGGCCAGCGCCGTCTGAGTCAGGTCTTCGGCGTAGTGCACGTCGCCCGTGAGCAGATAAGCGGTCCGTACGAGATGGGACCACCGCGCTCTGACGAATTCTTGGAACTCGGCCTCTTGTTTGGCCTGCATCAAGCACCCTCCCTCGCCCTCCAGACCACCGTTTCGGCGGATTCGGTTGCCCGGGATCCGGTGCCTCGTCGGTCAGGTGAGCGGAGCCACTGACAACCATCAGCCGGGACCGAAATGTCAAGCATCACCCGGGACCGGACACAAGGCTGTCAGTCGGTGAGTTACAACCTTCTCTACGGGTTCAAGGCACCCGGCTCCGGCTGCGCCCGCGCTCCTGCCTTCGGCCCGCTCGGCGCTGCCGCCGCCGACGCACGCCCATGTGGACAGGCCCGGCCGCGCTCTACGCCGCGGGGACCCTCCCCGACCCGCGTACAGCCTGGGGCTCGTAGTCGCGTTTGCCCTCTGGCCCGAGCGATCGGAGCGGCTCATGTGTGCCCGGAAGTGGTTCCGTGTGGTGCACCGGCATGGGGCTGCACACCAAAAAGGTGCCCAGTTGCGCAATGTTTAAAGTATTGGATCGGGGTTCAACATCGGTACGGCGCCCGGCATTGGTCCCGCGTTCATGTCCTGCTCCTACCGTTGCCCGGCCGGGCCTGTCCCGGTGCATCGTCCAGCGTCCGAGGAGAGCACTCCGCACATGCGCAGCAGACCAACCAAAATCCTGGCGGTTCTCGCCGTGACCGGTGCACTTGCCGCCAGCACCGCGGCAAGCGCCAACTCCGCGCCCCAGCAGGGCGGCAATGGCAAGAAGCCGGAGATCCATAACGTCATCTACCTGCTCGGCGACGGCATGGGCCGTACCCATGTCACCGCCGGGCGCGAGCGCTACTACGGCGCCGAGGGCAAGCTGAACATGGAGCGGCTGCCGAGCTATGGCGCGGTGGCGACGTCCGCCGTCGAGAAGGGCAGTGACCAGCCGGCGCTGGTCACCGACTCCGCCAGCGCGGCCACCGCGTGGTCCTCCGGTGTGAAGACGTACAACGCGGCCATCGGCGTCGACTCGTACGAGAAGAAGCTGCCCACGCTGATGGAGCAGGCCAAGAAGTCGGGCTTCGCGACCGGCAACGTGTCCACCGCCGAGATCACCGACGCCACCCCGGCCGCCCAGATGAGCCACGCTCTGCTGCGCGGCTGCCAGGGCCCGGTGTACTCCGACGCGGCGTGCCTGCCGAAGAAGGACGACGGGTCGTACGAGAACAAGCCCGCCGACAAGACCCTGATCACGCCGATCGCCCAGCAGATCGCCCGTAACGGCACCGCCGACGTGATCTTCGGCGGCGGCCTCGCACGCTTCGCGCCGGACGACCAGAAGGCGCTGGGGTCGCAGGGCTACCAGGTGCTCGGCAGCTTCGGCGACCCGGCGCTGCCCGCCCAGACCGCCGAGAGCCAGAAGGTCGCGACCAAGGCCGATCTCGACAAGGTCAAGGGCGGCAAGGTCGTCGGACTGTTCAACCGCGGGAACCTGACAGTCGAGAAGTCCAAGGCCGAACTGCCCGCCGACGCCCCGGAGAAGAAGGAGCCGACGCTCGCCGAGCTGACCAAGAAGTCGATCTCGCTGCTCGACGGCCGGTCCAAGAAGGGCTTCCTGCTCCAGGTCGAGGGCGCGCTGATCGACAAGCGCTCGCACGCCAACGACGCGTCGCAGACCCTGGGCGAGATCAAGGCGTTCGACGACGCGGTCAAGGCCGCCACGGACTTCGCGAAGAAGGACGGCCACACCCTCGTCGTCGTGACGGCGGACCACGAGTGCGCCGGCTTCAACATCATCGAGAAGGGCACCTTCACCAACGCCGAGGCGGCGGCCCCGCCGGCCAACAACGACTCGGGCAACACGGCCAACAACTCCGTGCCCGCGCGCTCGTCCTCGGCCAACGTCAAGGACCCGGCCCGCTCCTCCGGCATCGTCAACGGCTCGGGTGCCGGCGACGCCAAGAACTTCGGCCCGGCCACCTTCCGTACCCCCGACGACCCGGCGGGTGTGAAGGACGGCAGCGAGGACGCCAGTCTCTGGCTGACCTACCTGTCCGGTAACCACACCGGCGCCGATGTTCCGATCTACGCGTACGGACCGGGTAACAGCGCCTTCGCCGCCAGCCAGGACAACACCGAGCTCTACGGCAAGATGTACCGCTCGCTGTTCGGCACCGCACCGCACGGCCACTGACCCTCGCTCAGCCACGCGACCGGGGCCGGGAGGGGGTGCCCCTCCCGGCCCCGGGTCGTTCGTATCCCAGGAGCATGTCCGATGAGACACCCGATCCGCAGCACGACGGCCGCCGTGCTGGGCACTATCGCGCTGACCGCTCTCACGGGCTGCGGCACCTCTGCGGGGACCGGCCCGGGCAAGGGTGAGCCGCTCGCGGCCACCACCTCGGCCACCGCCTTGCCCCTGCCCCCTCCCCGTTCCGCGCCGTCCCCGGCCGCGACGCTCCCGGCGCCGCCCGAACAGGGCGAGGTACGTGTCGAGGAAGGGCCGTTCACCGACCGCGTCCGCCTCACGCGCCTCACGCTCACCGGCGGGTCCGCCGTCAGCGGGCATCTGGCAATCACCTCCGACGTCAGCGATGTGCTCGCGCTGGAGCTGAGTGCCGCCTATTACGATTCCAAGGGCCGTTTCATCGGCACCGGCAGCTTCCAGTACCAGGAAGAGGGGCAGGACGCAGAAGGCGGCCATCACCACGACGGACCGCGCGCGGCGGGCGAGGGCATCGACTTCAAGGCGCCCGCCACCGAGCTCACCGGCACCGCGGCGGCCGCCGTCGTCTCCGTCCCCGTCCTGGTCAACGAGTAGCCGGGTGTCCGGTACGACCGGGCGCCGGGCGGAAGGTCACTCCTCACCGTCGCCCTCGTAGAACTGAGCCTTCTCAGCGTGGCCCCTGATCGGGTGAGGGGATCGGTGTCCGCAGCGAACGCCAGGGCGTCCCGGTCCTCGCCGACCGCGCCTGCATTGCCGTACCGCAGCGAGGGTTTGGGCGTAGCGGGCCTGTCGTACGGGATCCGGGGCGGCGGCCACCCCCACCTCGATCTCGGCCACAGTGATCACGCTCAGGAAGCAGTTGGGCCTGACCTGGACCGAAACCAGGCCACTACGTGCGGGTCGGCTTTTCCAGGCGCTTCAGCTGGACCACCGGGATTCAGGTCGCCCTACGGACCGGGCGTGGCTGCCCGTGGCGACAGTGGCCTCGACCGCCTCGGTGTGCCACACCAGCGTGACGGCGTCCACGGAGAGCAGATTCCGGCCCGGCCCGAGCCGCCGGGCCAGCAGCGGCGTCTCCGCACGGGTCGCTCCCGCTCCGTCGGGCAGGCCGGCCGCGGCCGCCACTGCGAGGCTGGTCGTGCCGATGGCCGGGAAACCCTGCGCGGCGAGGGCGGACGCCGAGGCGTGGTCCCAGGCGTTGGGGATCAGGAACGGCGCGGCGGCCGCACGGTGCAGGGCGGCGAAGGCGGCAGCCGGGGTGGTTGCCGCGGGGACGGGCGTCATGGCTTCGGGGTTCGGTCGGGCCGGGAGGCGGATGCTCAGTCCGCCGCCAGGTCTCCCACGGAGTCCGCGTAGTACGCCGACCCCTCGAGGTGGAAGGCGAGTTGTCGGAAGGTCCACCCCGTTCCGGGCGACCTGTCGAGCTGGTCGGGCGTCAGGGCGTCCAGGCGGTTCGCCCAGATCCTGGCCAGCCGGGCGAGCCGGCTGCGCGCCTCGTCGAGGTCGGCCCCGGTGAACGGGGCGAGGTCCGCCTCGGTGGTGGTCGCCGAGGCGTGCCAGTGGTCGGGCTGTGTCTCCTCTCCTACGAGCCTGGCCTCCATCTCCGCGAGATGGTCGACCATGTGGTCGGCGACGCGGCGGATCGCCTTGTGCGGGGTGTAGATCCGGTCGTCGGCGGGGACGGGGCGGCCGTCCCAGGCGGTCCAGGTCGCGGCGAGGGCCAGGACGTGGTCGACCATGGCCGTCAGGATCTGCGCGGGGTCGCGGTCGTCCGTCGCCGGGGCGTCTTCGAGGATGCCGGGGGCGTCGAGGACATCGGGGGCGCCGGGTGTGTCGAGTACGTCCGGTGCGTGCTTCGTTTGCGTCATGGTCCGACGCTAGATCCGGGAAGCTTCGGTCCCGGCCGAACCGTTGCGGACCCTTTCCTGGTTCAGGACGACGTGACGTCCTTCGACCTCGGGCGCCGGCCCGGTGAGGCGCAGTTCGGGCACCAGTAGCCCTCCTGCTGGATGAATATCCATCCGAGCTGCTCGATGTACGGAGAGGCAACGGTCGCACTGTGCAGCACATGGCCGAACAGGTCCGTCTCGATGTCCGGCGGTGGCTCCGCGATGACCAGGTCGAACACGGCCCGTGCCCGGCAGCTGCTGCGGTCGCACGCCAGGTAGAACCGCACAGGGCCGGGTGGCTCTCCGTCTGTGGTCAGGCTCATACGTCAACTATGGACGCAGAGTTGGCCCCGCGGTGGCGTTTCCCGGCCATCGAGCCGCCGGACCCCCGAACCCCGAACCGGATCAGCGGCAGGAGAACTTCAGCTGCGCCGCCGCGTGATGCGCGCCCGCCCTCTCCTCGTCGCCCCGGTCCCGCCCCCGGTCGATCAGCTGCACGGCAAAGCAGCGCGCCACGTTGTTCATCGCCGCACCGTTGACACCTCGTGGCAGCACACCATGCCGGGGCGTCGCGCCCGCGGGGAGGGACCGCGCACGATCGGCTCGCACCACCGCGCTGCGGCGGCGGCCGAATTCAGCGCAGCTCCTCCGGGCACGGCGTGCCGGGTGACAGCTGGTAGGGCGCGGCCAGCCGGTACACGCCCGGCCGCGGCGCGAGCAGTTCCGTCCACTCGTCGCCGTCCTCGTCCTCCGCGACCTTGTTCAGACAGCCGTTGGTGTTGACGAAGGTCCGCGGGCTGCTCTCGTCCTCGCGCTGCTTGGACTCCTCGGTCTCCTGCGGCCGCTCCAGGCTCTTGCCCTTGTCGTCGACCAGGGCGAGCCAGCGCGAGTACGGGATGCGGATCAGGATCCGGCCGGGCGTCTTCACATGGATGGTCAGCTCACCCGCCTCTGCCCGGTCCACCGTGGCCGGCGGATCGGCCAGCGGCACCGGGCTGTCGACCTCGAAGAGCCGCCAGTTGGCGTCCGACCAGACCGGCTTCAGATACGGCAGCCCCTGGTCGACCAGCTCCGCCTCCTGCACCGCGCCGGTGGAGTCCGGTGTCCCCTTGGGCAGCACCACGTAGCGCACGGCCCAGCGGTCGAGCCACTCGCGGTAGCCGGCGCTGTTCAGGGTGTCGTCGTAGAAGAGCGGGTTGCGCTCCATGTCCGCCTGGCGGTTCCAGCCACGGGCCAGATTGACGTACGGCGCGAGCGCGGATGCCTCCCGGTGGCTGCTCGCGGGCACGACCTCGACCCTGCCGCGCTCCGCGCCGACCTCCTGCAGCTCATTGACCAGCGGGGCCAGCTCACGCGTCCAGGAGGCTGCGGGGGCGGTCCGGACGATGTCGTCGACGCCCTTGAAGCCGATCCAGAAGTTCAGCCCGACGAACGCGAGAACCAGCGCGTACCAGCGCCGGGAGCGCGGCTCCGTGTACGGCAGGGCGGCAAGCAGCACCACACCGGCGAACAACATCGCCATCCGCGTAACGTTCGAGCCGATCTGCGAGTCGACCACATAGGTCAGCAGCGTCCCGACGCCGTACACGCCGGCTGCGGTACGGACCGTCTTCCAGTCGCGCGGTACGAGGACGAAGACCAGGACTGCGAAGAGGAACGGCAGCGACAGGGTCGCGATCGACATCGGCTGCGTACCGGAGAAGGGGAACAGCCACGCGGACAGCGCCACGACCGCGACCGGGGCCAGGCCCAGCGCGTACGCCCCGGGGCGCCGCTTGTTCAGGAAGAGCGCGGCGGCGACCACTCCCAGGAACAGTCCGGCCACGGGGCTGCTCGCCGTCGCGAGCCCGGCGAGCGGGGCGGCGACGGCCGCCTTCGCCCACCTCCTACGAGGGGCGCAGCGACAGCTGCTCCGGTGGAGCCGGTGCTCGCACCGGAGGTACGGCCAGCAGAACACCGCGGCCACCGCACCCACCGCGAACATCATGCCGAGCCCGAACGTCACCCGCCCGGACAGCGCGTTGCACAGATACGCGAACACCCCGGCGAGCGAGCAGGCGAGCGGATTGCGGACGGCCCGCACCCGGACCAGGATCAGCGCGGTCAGCGCCGCCGACACGGTCCCGGCGACCATCATCGTCGTACGCACGCCGAGCACCGACATCAGATACGGCGACACGACGCTGTACGAGACGGGGTGCATGCCCCCGTACCAGGCGAGGTTGTACGCCGTACCGGGGTGCCGGCCGACGAATTCGGCCCAGGCGTCCTGGGCAGCGAGGTCGCCGCCGCTGTTCGCGAAGAAGAAGAACCAGAGCACGTGGGTGACCGCGGCGGCTGCCGTCGCGATCGTCACCGGATGCCGAAGCAGTCGCTCGGCGCGGGTCCGCCGGGACGGGGCGGTGCGTGGCTCGGGGGCGACCGGATCGGGCGCGGCTGTCCGCGTATTGCCGCTGCTGCCCCTCATGCCTGCGCTGTCGGCCGCCTCATGGCCGGGCTTCGGCCCCGCGGTGGTCACTACGGCTCTCCCCGTCTCCCCGTATCCGCCGGCCCCGTGTCCCGTACGCCTGTGAGGACGCCTTCCAAGCGTCCTTGAGTTGCTCCGGGACGCTAACACGTACGCAGTCGGGAAGAGGGTGCCGGGATCGGCACCCTCTTCCCGTTACCGGGCGGTTTCGGCCATCCGGCCGGTCAGCTGATCCGGGTCAGCTTGTCCCCGAACGCCGGCTCCGCCAGATCGCTCTGCAGCGCGACGGCCACCTTCACCTGGCTGGTGCCCTCACCCACGGTGAGCGTTCCGACGTGGGTGCCTGCTGCCGCCGAGTGCGGGATCGTCTTTCCGTCGTCGGTCAGTTCGATCCTGACCGTGAGACCGGGCCAGCCGACCGCCGACACGTCCTTGGTCGCGACCACCGGGGTGCTGCCGCCCAGTCCGTCGGAGACGGTGCCGACCACATCGCCCTTCTTCACGACCTTGGCGCTCGTCAGCAGATCCTGGGTGGCGACCATGGCTTCCTTGCTCACCGCGTTGACGGTGTCGATGATGGCGGGCTTGTGCTGGCCCAGCACGGCGCCGACGATCAGCTGGTCGGTGTCGCCGACCATCTTGTGGGCGGCGAAGAGCAGGTTGCCACCGGCCTTGGTGGTGGAGCCGGTCTTGATGCCGAGCGCACCGTTGTACGGAACGAGAGTGTTGTAGTTCCGCCAGTTCTTGCCCGACGGGTCGGTCCACGACGGCAGCTTGGTGATGTCCATCAGCGCCGGGATCTCCACCAGCTTCTGACCGAGCTTCACCTGGTCCTCGGCCGAGCTCACCGTGGTCGCGTTGAGACCGGACGGATCGGTGTAGGTGGTGTTCGTCATGCCGAGCGACTTGGCGGTGTCGTTCATCTTCTTGACGAACGCCTCTTCGGAACCCGCGTCCCAGCGCGCCAGCAGCCTCGCGATGTTGTTCGCGGAGGGGATCATTATCGCGGAGAGTGCCTCCTGCTCCGTGAGCTTGTCCCCGGCCTTGACGGTGTTGAGTGTCGACTCGCCCTCCGAGTCCAGCTTGCCGTCCGACTCCGCCTTGGCGTCGATCTTGATGGAAGGGCCCTTCTCGCCCCTCTTCAACGGGTGGTCCTTGAGCACGATGTACGCGGTCATCGCCTTGGCCACGCTGCCGATCGGTACGGCCTTCTGCTCGCCGAACGAGTCCACCGTGCCCAGGCCGGTCGCCGCCATGTAGCCCTGGCCCTCGCCGGGCCACGGCAGGGACGGCTTGCTGCCCTTGAAGGTGTACGTCGGCTTCGCCGACATCTGGAGCTCGGGTTCCGGAAGCGGGCGCACCATCTGCACGATCGCAAAGACGATCAGCAGCAGAAGGACCAGCGGGGTCCAGATCTTGACCCGGCGGACAGCGGTGCGGACCGGCGTCTGAGGCGGCGGAGGCGTGTTCGTCAGCTCGGCCAGCAGGTCGAGCGGCGGCCTGGGCGGCATCGGCTGCTGCGTGGTCCGCTCGGCTCCGGAGAGGGAGGCGGCGGGCGGCGGTGTGCCGGGCGCCTGGGCGGAGGCGGCTGCCGGCACCTCGGGCTTGCGAGGCGCGGGCGCCGGTCGTACGTCGTCCGCACGCAGCGGTACGAACTTGCTGGTCCGCTCGGCGGCGGACTCGGGCTTCGACTCCGCGTCCGGATCCGGCTTCGAGGTGGGCGGGATGATCTTCAGCGCGGTCGTCGGCTGGTCGACCTTGGCCGCGGCAGGCGCCCTGAAGACGGCGGTCGGCTGATCGATTCCGCGCTTGTCCTCAGCGGTGTCCGGCTTGTCGGCCTTGCGTGCCTTGCTGTCCGCGCCGGCGGTGTCCTCGGCGTCGGCTCCTGAAGCTGCTTCGGCGTCTTCGGCGCCTTCCGTGTCCTCGGATGCGTCGTCGGAGGGCTCGTCTGCGGCGTCGGCGTCGGCGCCATTCGACGCGGTCGCCTTGTCCGAGGCTGCGTCGGCCGGAGTGACCGGCTCGGGCGCATCGCCCTCCGACGCGGCGCCGGCATCCGCGCCGGTGTCCGCATCCGCGTCGGGCGCGGTCTCGTCCTCGGACGTGGCGGCCTTCGCGTCGTCGTCGCCCTTCGGGCCCTCGTCGCTCTGGTCGTCGTCCTTCGTCACCCACGCAGCGACCGCCGCACGCAGCCGCGTGTCGTCCTCCCCGGGCGCAGCGGCATCAGCAGGCTCGGCGACGTCCGCGTCCTCCGAGGACTCGGCGACGTCCACGCTCTCCGCGCTCTCCACGCTCTTCGAGGACTCGGCGGCCTCGGAGGACTCGTTGGAGGACTCAGAGGCCCCCTCCGGGACCTCAGCGGCCTCCCCCGCCCCCTTGGCGGCCTCAGCGCCTTCAGCGCCCGAGGAGCCTTCCTGAGCCCCGGAGGCCTCCGGCTGCTCCGGGCCCTGGCCGTCCTCACCGTCGCCCGACGGGACCGGTCCCGTGCGGAAAACGGCCGTCGCCGTGTCCGTCCCGCCGCCGGCTCCCGCCCCGGCGGACGGTTCACGGAAGACGGAAAGCCGCGGATCGCTCTCGCTCCGAGCCGTGCCCGACGACTTCTGCTGCTTCGACTTGTCGGGGGACTCGTCCGCCACCGATGCCTCCTCCATGCGGCGCGGGGACATCCCCGCGCTGTCCGAACCATCTACCAGTGTCCCGTGTGAACCACCGGCCCGGCTGCTAGACGAGAACGACATACCTACTGGTTCCCACGCAAAGCACCCAGGCGCCCTCGACAGACCAATGTGAGAGGGGTCACCCTGTCATTCATCCACGCGGGGAGGCATGGATGGGCAGGAGCCGCAGAACAATTCCGGAGGAGCTTCTGCTGCTCGCTCTGGACCCGGCCACGGGTACCACAGCGCAGCCGCAGTCGCTCGACCTCGGCCTCGCCGGAGCTCAGCTAGTGGAGCTGGCTCTGGCAGGACGGATAGCCCCTGACGGGGATCGTATCGCCGTGGTGATGCCACGGCCGACAGGAGATCCGACTCTGGACTCCGCACTGGAACTGCTGCGCCGGCGCGGCAGCCCGGTTCGGGCGGTCCACTGGATTGGCGGGCCCCGGCTGGGGCTGCGTCAGATCTACCTCGCTCATCTGGAGCGATGCGGCATGGTGCATGCCGTGGCGGGCCAGATGTGCGGAGTGCTGCCGACGACTCGCTACCAGGCGACGGACACGGCAATCAGCCGGGACATCAGATCCAGGCTGGACAGTGCGATCCGCACCGGCGTACCGCCGGACCCGCGGACCGCGGCGCTCGCCGCGCTGGCCCACGCGGTCGGACTCGGCAAGCACCTGTATCCCGGGAACGAGGGGCGTTCATCGCGCTCCCGGCTCCGGGACCTGATCAGACACGACCCGATGGGCGGGCTCGTGGCGCATGCCGTGATGGACGTCCAGAACGGGGCGGTCGCACAGCCGCGCCGTAACCAGGCGGCCGGAGTGCCGTTGCAACCGCAAGTGCAGTCGCAGTCACGCCGCGGCAGTATGGCGCACACCGCGGCCCACTAGGACCGCCCCCGTCGCCACACGCACCGCAGCACCGCAGCACCGCAGCACCGCAGCACCGCAGCACCGCAGCACCAACCGAATACCGCCGCGCCGTCGTCCCCAAGACCCGGTTCGGGAGCCGCACCAAGCGCGGGGCAGCCGGAAATCTCGGCTGCCCCGCGCGCCTGCGTGTCGCCATTTCCCAGCGCGGCCGGGGGCATGGGTGGCAATCTGCTCAGCAGTAGATACGCACAGCTACATAGCCGGAGGTGCCGTTTCCGTGCCGTCCAACGTCAATCCCACCGTCAGGCGACGCCGATTGGGCCAGGAATTGCGCCGACTGCGCGAACTCAAGGGCATGACGGCCGAGGAGGTGGCGGAGCGGCTGCTTGTCTCGCAGTCGAAGATCAGCCGCCTGGAGAACGGCCGCCGCTCCATCAGCCAGCGCGATGTACGTGATCTCTGCGGGGTGTACGAGGTCGAGGATCGCCGGATCGTCGACTCGCTCATGGAGATGGCCAAGGACTCGCGTCAGCAAGGCTGGTGGCACGCTTTCGGGGACATCCCGTACAGCGTCTACATCGGCCTGGAGACCGATGCCGAGTCGCTGCGGGTGTACGAACCCCAGGTGATCCCCGGCCTGTTGCAGACCCGAAGTTACGCCGAGTCGCTGATCCGCGGCGCGTTGCCGGAGGCCCCGCCCGCCGACATCGACAAGCGCGTCAGCGTCCGGGCCCGCCGCCAGGACCGGATCACCTCCCCGGAAAATCCGCTGCGACTGTGGGCGGTGATCGACGAGTCCGCGCTGCACCGGCTGGTCGGCGGCAAGCAGGTGATGATCGAGCAGTTGGAGCAGCTGGTCGAGCTGTCGCAGCTGCCACATGTGACCGTGCAGGTGCTGCCGTTCGACATGGGCGCGCACCCCGGCATCAACGGCCAGTACGCCATTTTGGAATTCCCGGACGCCGCGGACTCCAGTGTCGTCTATATCGAGGGCGTCACCAGCGACCTGTATCTGGAGAAAGCCAATGATGTGCAGCGGTACAGCGTCATGTACGAGCACCTGCGGGCACAAGCGCTGAATGTGGAGCAGACCCGGCACTTCATCAGCGACATCGCGAAGGAGTACGCCGGGCGCTCGGGCGCGTAAAACCGGACAGCCCACAAAGTCCGGTTTGCGGGAAATGAAGCGAAGTTACGGGAGGGGCGGCGGTAAGGTACACCGCCGCCCGCCCACAATGGAAGACCTTGATGGTTTATACCATCCGGTCGAGTGAACGACCCCTTCACTCAAGAGAATTGGCGAGTAGCGTCGATCACGCCAACCGGAACCTGTTGGTGTCATTCACGCGACTCTCTGAACCGGAGTGAACATGGCCATTCGTCAGGGTGCTACGGACAAGTGGACGAAGTCCTCGTATTCCGGGGGCAACGGCGCCTGCGTCGAAGTCAAGTCCCCTCTCGCACAAGCTATTGCCGTACGCGACTCGAAGGCCCCCGAGGGTCCTTCGATCACGTTCGTCCCCGCAGCGTGGAACGCCTTCGTACGTGACGTCGGCACGGGTGCCGTCGACGCCTGACCGATACTTTCCACCGTTCGCATCGCAGCATCGCTTCCGGTGCTGCCGGTAGCCCTCTCGACTGGTCCGCCGTCCTGGCCGAGGGGGCTCGATGCCCGACCCGAAGAATGCCCGACGCGGAGAATGCTTGACCCGGAGAATACTTGACCGGGAAATACCCGGCCGGGAAATGTCTGCCCCGGAGATCCGGGGCTCTCAGCGCAACTGATCGACGTGGAGATCGGTGCCGGGCACGGTCGGAATGAACGGCGCCACCAACTCCACCCGCCCCAGGCCGGACTCCTCGACCATCGCGTCGAGCCCGGCGAAATGACCGTCCCAGCAGTCCCGCGGGTCCTCCTGAAGGAACCACAGCAAGGTCAGCCGGGTGTCGACGCCCTCGACCTGCTTCACATAGGTCATCCGGTCACCCGGCAGCGGCGTGGGGCGGAAGACGGTCACCATCGCCGTCGGGGAGCCGCCCAGCCGCTTCGGCAGATGCCGCGAGCGCAGCCATTCCAGCAATTCGGCCCGCTGCTCCGCCCCTTCGGCGTCGATCACCTGAAGGACCAGCCCGCGGTAGGGGTGGTCGAGTGCGTGGAAGTCCCGGGGCCCCGCGGCGCCGTCCCGGTAGACCGTCGCCTCGTGGTCCTGGAACGCGGTGAACACATGGGTTCGGTCCTGGTAGACCCGGCCGTCCCGGTTCAGCCGCTTGTTGATCCCGACGGTCCACTTCATGTGGTCGTCGTAGCGCCCGTCCGTCACCCAGTACGTGGACAGGTAGCATCCCGCGCCGACCGGCTGCGCGACCGCGGACTCCTGCGGGTAGCGCAACTCCTGGAGCTCCCGGGTGGCCACCCAGCGCCGCCCGGCGAACATCCAGGGCATCGCCATCGCGCCTGCGTAGTAGTGATCGTCTTCGTACCATCTGTTGTACGCGTATTCATGGCCCGGGTGCGGTTCGACCATGGTGATCAGTGCGTGGCCGGGATGGACTCCGTACGGTCCCAGCGCGGCCAGTTCGGCGTAGGTGTCACTCCGCGTCTCGTCGCTCATGCCGTTCCCCTTCCGTACTCCGCAGCGGCGTCCTACTCTGACGCCCCGTCAGAAGAACTGCCAGAGCCGGGAGGCCACCGATGTTGCTCGCGGGGAAGACCGTCGTCGTGTCCGGGGTGGGCGCCGGGCTCGGGCACCAGGTCGCGGCGACGGTCGTACGGGACGGTGGCAGCGCCGTGCTCGGGGCACGTACCGCCGCCAATCTCGCCAAGTCGGCCGCGGAGATCGACCCGGAAGGCCGGCGCACCGCCCATCTGGCCACCGACATCACGGACGAGGCGCAGTGCGAGGCGCTCGCCGCACTGGCGCTGGAGCGGTTCGGACGGATCGACGCGGTGGTCCATGTCGCCGCCTGGGACAGCTACTTCGGCGGGATCGAGGACGCCGACTTCACCACCTGGCAGTCGGTCATCGACGTCAATCTGCTCGGCACACTACGGATGACCCGCGCCTGCCTGCCCGGCCTCAAGGAGCGGGGCGGCTCGGTGGTCGTCATCGGCACGCAGTCCTCGGTGGCCGCACCGTCCCAGGTGCAGCAGGCGGCGTACGCGGCCTCGAAGGGGGCGCTCACCTCGGCGATGTACTCCATGGCGCGGGAGTTCGGCCCGCACCGGATCCGGGTGAACACGGTGCTGCCCGGCTGGATGTGGGGTCCACCGGTGCAGGCGTACGTACGGTTCACGGCACACACCGAGGGTGTGCCCGAGGCCGAGGTGCTGGGCAGGCTCACCGAGCGCATGGCGCTTCCGGACCTTGCCACGGACGGCGACGTGGCCGAGGCCGCCGCGTTCCTGGCCTCGGACCGGGCGCGGGCGATCACCGGGCAGTCCCTGCTGGTCAATGCCGGCGAGCTGATGCGGTAGGACGGTTCACAACACCGGTCCACAAGGCCGCTTCGCAAGGCCATTTCACAAGGCCGGCTCTCCTCCCCCTCGGCCGCACGGGACCCGCATCCCGTGCGGTCTTTCTGCGCTCCTCGGTACTCCTGACGCTCTGCACAGCCTGACGAAGTGCCCGCTCATCGTGTGGCCGCCGTCACGTTCGCGACAACGCTCGCGTGAGTCAAGACCAAGCAAAATCGTTCGACTTACTGATCGGCGTTCACATCCCTGATCGCGAAAAACCTTGACCGAGGGACCGGGCAGGCGGTTCAATCCCCGAAGCCCCCGCTCCCGCACGGGGGCCCCGCTGAGCGGCCGTACTGACGAAGTGCGTACCCGTTCATAAGGCGGACCCCAGGAGGGGGCACATGAACAGTCTCGACTGGGTCGTGCTCATCGGCTACTTCGGCGTGATGATCGCGATCGGGCTCTGGTCCCACAAGCGTGTGGACAACGTCAGCGACTTCTTCACGGCAGGCGGCAAGATGCCGTGGTGGCTGTCCGGCATCTCGCACCACATGTCCGGCTACAGCGCGGTGATGTTCACCGGTTACGCCGGTATCGCGTACCAGTACGGCGTCACGTCCTTCGTGACCTGGTCGCTTCCGATCGCCATCGGCATCGGCATCGGCGCCCAGCTCTTCGCCCCCCGGCTCAACCGGCTGCGCTCGCGGCTGCATGTCGCGTCCCCGCTCGAATACCTGAAGAACCGCTACAACATCCAGGCCCAGCAGGCGCTCGCCTGGTCCGGTCTGCTGCTGAAGATCGTGGACGTCGGCGCCAAGTGGGCGGCCATCGCCACCCTTCTCTCCGTCTTCACGGGCATCTCGATCACGCAGGGCATCTTCATCACCGGCTGCATCACCGCCGTCTACTGCACGGTCGGCGGCCTGTGGGCCGACGCGCTCACAGAACTGGGGCAGTTCGTCATCCAGCTCTTCGCCGGCGTCGCGATGCTCGTCACCGCCATGGCCGAGCTCGACGGCTTCAGCACCCTGTGGACGGTCTGGGACAAGCTGCCCGAGGGCCACACGAACCCGACGGCCGGCCCGTACACCGTGACCTTCCTGCTGGCGTACCTCTTCATCAAGACCTTCGAGTACAACGGCGGCATGTGGAACCAGGCCCAGCGCTACATGGCCACGGACTCCGCCGCCTCGGCCAAGCGCTCGGCCCGGCTCTCCGCCGTGCTGTGGCTGGTCTGGCCCACGGTCCTGTTCTTCCCGATGTGGTGCGCCCCGCTGCTGGTCCACGCGCAGAAGCCGGACGCCTCCGACAGCTACGCCCTGATGACCGAGCAGCTGCTGCCGCACGGACTGCTGGGCCTGGTCGTCGTCGGCTTCTTCTCGCACACGATGGCCATGTGCTCCTCGGACGCCAACGCCATCGCGGCGGTCTTCACCCGGGACATCGCCCCGGTCCTCTCGAAGGCGGCCCGCACCTGGAGCAGCCGCACCGGTCTGCTGGCGGCCCGGGTGTCCACGCTCGGCTTCCTCGGTCTGTCGATGGCGCTGGCCACCCAGATCAACTCGCCGACGTTCAAGGACATCATCTCCGTCGTGATCAAGTGGGTCGCCGGTCTGATGGGCCCGATCGCGATTCCGTTCATGCTGGGCCTGCTGCGCAGGTTCCGTAAGTCGGGTCCGACGGCGGCGCTCGTCAGCTGGGCTGCGGGTCTGCTGGCGTTCTACTTCACCAACTACAACTTCGACGGTTCGGTGAAGACGGATGTCGCGCTGCAGTACCAGGTCGCGCTGCCGCTGGCGATCTCGCTGGTCCTCTACATCGTGATCGGCTTCATCAAGCCGGAGGACACCCCGGAGCGCGACGCGATCATCGAGCAGATCAACTCGGACGGCGACGGCTCGGCGGCCGGGGCGACGGTGCCGGCTCAGGCCGGTCCGGGGGACGCGGCGGTCACAGAGGGCGTGAAGGACTGACGCTCGCCGCTCCACGGGGTGGGGTGGGGAAAAGAACGTGACAGAGAACCGTTTCACTGTCACGTTCTTTTCCGCACCCCTGCCCTCGCCCGTGCTCCGCGTGCCGGCCGCATGGGCAGCGCGCGTCAGCCGTGAGCAGCGCGGGTCAGCGCGGGTAGCCGGTCAGCCGCGCGGGTAGCGGGTCAGCCAGCCCGGCGCGGCGGCCGACGGGCTGTGCAGGGCGGGGCCCTGGGTCATCTCCATCGCGAAGTCGTCGGCGAGTTCCAGCAGGGTGGCCCGGCCCTCCAGTTCGGCGAGCCAGGCCGGCGGCAGCGCGGTCTCGCCGTGCAACGCGCCGAGCAGTGCCCCGCACAGGGCCCCGGTGGCCGCGGAAGGTCCACCGTGGTTGACGGCCAGCCGCAGCCCGTGCCGCACGTCCTCGCCGACCAGGGCGCAGTACACGGCGACGGCGAGGACCTCCTCGGCGGCGTCCGTGGTACCCAGCGACTCGATCAGGGCCGGTCCCGGAATGCCCTGGCGTACGGTACCGAGGGCCCGCTTCAGCGCCTCGGTGACCGGTTCGTGCCCCGGGCGCTCGACGAGCAGGGCCAGCGCGTGCTGGACGGAGCCGTCCAGGGTCTCGCCGCGGGCCAGCCCGTGCATCATGACGGCGAGGGCGCCCGCGGAGAGCAGGGCGGTGGGGTGGCCGTGGGTCTGGGCGGCACATTCGACGGCCAGTTGGAGGACGAGCTGGGGCTCCCAGCCGACGAGCAGCCCGAACGGGGCGGACCGGGTGAGGGCCGCCGAGTCCCGGGCGGTGGGGTTCTTGGGCTTGTCGAGCGTGCCCATGGTGGTGTCGCCGAGGCCGGTCAGGCATTCCCGGGTGGGGGCGCGGCGGGCGTAGAGCCACTCCTGCAGGGCGAGCCAGCCGTTGTCCTTGCGCCGCTCGTCAGGCCCCCAGTCGCGCTGCGTGGCCGCCCACCGCAGATGGGCCCGGTGCACATCGGTGGGCGGGTGCCAGGCACCGGTGTCGCGGCGGACCTGGGCGCGGATCAGCCCGTCGACGGTGAACATACTGAGCTGGGTGACGGCGGTGACGGTGCCGCGTCCGCCGTGCGCGGGTACGAAGTCGGTGACGGCTTCGGCGCCGTGGGCGGCCCGGATCTCTTCGAGCGTGAGACCGTCGACGCCCGCGCCGAGCGCGTCGCCGATGGCCCCGCCCAGCAGAGCGCCGCGTACCCGGCTGCGGAAGTCCTGCTGCTCGGCACGGCCCCACACGGCTGTGGTCCCTGTGCTCACCGTGCCCCTCCCCCTCCGCGTAAGCCGTCCGTGCAAGCGGTCCGCGTACGACTGCGCAGCTTTGACGCGCAGCACTGTAATCGAACCGGAACGACCGGTTGTGGGCCTGAACGGAATGTACGGAGTAGATCCTGCGATCACTTTTGAACGGCATTCTCCGGGGATTTCCAGGTCTCGGAACGGCAGTCGCCCATGGGCTGTAGTGGCTCCATGGCTGCTATGACCATTCACGTACCGAAAGAGACGCGCGACCACCTTGCTCAACTGGCCAGGGAGCGCGGGTTGACCCTGAGCCGACTATCGAACAGCTGGCCGCGCAACAGCTGACTGCGGCCAGATGACAGAGCGTGTCGCCACAATTCGGCGAGGAGTCGGGGCGCGCGGCGCCGGGGAGAGCGCTGCGGTACCTGCGGCAGAAGCCAGGGAAGTCGCTGGGGGGTTGACCACGGGCTTCGCCGTTCTCCGGACAGCAGGGCGGCCTTTACGTGATCAGGTCTGCCCGGGGCGGCGGGGGCCTGCGTCCGCTGCGGGACCCGGCGGCGACGGGGCGGCGACGGGGCGGGCAAGGGTTGAGCGGGGAGGAGGACGAGGCCGGTGTGCGCGATCAGCGCCATCCCCGTCGTCCGTGGAGGGCGTGCGCACCGGTCTGCCCGGCCGGACCGGGTGCCGTCGGTCAGCGTCTGACGATCCGGTCGAGGACGGTGGCGATGCCGGACTTGACCGCGTCGCGGTGGTGAAGGGGTTCCGCGGGCAGTTCGCTGGTGGGGCGCACGCCCCGGTCGGCGAGGATGTAGAGCAGGCGCAGGGTGCGCAGGCAGTTGCTGATGTGAGCGGGCACCGGGGTGCTGATGCGATCGGCCCCGAAGCGGTCGGCGATCGGATCCAGCCAGCCGACGGCGTCGCGTTCGCTCAGGTCGGTGCGGGTGAGGACCCGGGCGATCGCCCGGGCCAGGCGGTCGTCCTCCATCTGGTCGTAGACGTGGTCGGTGGGCGCCGTCAGCCGCGCGGCTGCGAGGTCCAGCATCCGCACCGGCGCCACCTCGGGGTGGCGGCCGAAGCCGGCAAGCAGGTCCGCGCCGTGCGCCACCGCGTGAAGCCAGCCGAGCGTCTCGTCGTGGCCACGCAGATCCTGCTCCGCCGGGTACCAGTGCTCGAACGCGTCCACCCAGCCGGCCTTGAAGTCCCCCGCGGCCACCAGCATGTCGAGCACGAGGGGCGCGAAGGTGCGGGCCTCCACCCGCGGGTCGGTGAACCGGGTGGCCATCTCGTCCCCCAGCTCCAGCCGCCGGGACGTCCCGATCGCCCCGCGGGCGATCCAGGTCGCGAGGACGGTGTAGGGCGCGCCGTCCCGGACCAGTGGATCGGGATCTGCCAGGGCACGGGACAGCTCGCGGACGAGGTCGTCCATGGGCCGGTCAGTGGGCACGGCACAGTCGGCGGCCTCGACGCTCTTCCAGTCGGTCATAGCGGGCAGATTAGGTCCTTGCCGTTGCCGCACGCCTGCGAATTATGTCCAGGTATCCCTCTCAACCCGTCAACTGCCCGACCAGAGGCAGCAGTTCCGGCGCCTGCATCACCCTGCCCACCGAAGCCGGAAAGAGTGATGCGCAGCGCCCCGGTCCGGCGCGCGATCGCCGCGGGTCCGTGACCGGCCGAAGCCAGACCACCGGTCACGCGGCGCTCGGAACATCGGAACGAAAGCCGGTGCCAAGCCCCGGGCGCCGTCCACGGAAGCGTGATGCTGCCCGCGCGGCGCATCCGGGTTCCGGCATCCCGCCGTCGACCGCCTCGCCGCCCTCGCGGTTCCACAGGCGTCGATAAAGAAACCTTGGCAAAGGAATCTTTCTAAAGATACCTTTAGATGGTGACTGGAGACCAAGCCGATCAGGCACGTGAAGCATGTAAAGCCGGTGAGCCCCATGAGCAGCCCACCGGCGTGCCGGATACGCCGGTGCGGGAGACCGTGCTCAGCGACCCCCGCGCATTGCGCGCGTACGCGCACCCCACGCGGATGCGGCTCGTCGGAATGCTGCGCCGGGAGGGACCCTCCACGGCCACCAGGGCCGCCGAGCTGATCGGCGAGTCCGTCGCCAGCTGCTCCTACCACCTGCGCATGCTCGCCAAGTACGGGCTGGTCGAGCAGGCCGGCGGTGGGCAGGGCCGGGAGAAGCCGTGGCGAGCCGTCGCCAAGTACACGTCGTGGCCGGCGCACTCCGACGATACGGCCGTGGACGAGGCGGCCGTGGCGCTGAGCACGACGGTGGCCGAGCTGTACTTCGAACGCCTGACGCGTGCCATGGAACAGCGTCATCGGCTGCCGCGCGAGTGGCGGGAGGCGGAGGAGTTCGGCGACCACCAGCTGTATCTGACCGCCGGCGAACTGGTCGAGCTGCGCGAGCGGATCAGGGAACTGCTGAGGGCATACGACGGGCGCAACGACGATCCGGCGCTGCGGCCCGAGGGCGCGCGCATCGTGGAGTTCCTGCGGATCGCCCACGTGGCTCCCGAGGACGCGTCGTGAAGCGGCCTCAAGCGCTGATACCCGCGCTGCTACGGGACCGGGCGTTCCGGCGGTACTGGACGGGACAGGCAGTCTCACTGGCGGGGGACCAGATATCACTGATCGCCATCCCGCTCGCCGCCGTGCTCGTCCTGGGGGCGGACGCGGCGGAGATGGGCTGGCTGAAGGCCGTCGAGCTGCTGCCCGCGCTGCTGTTCAACCTTCCGGCGGGGGCCTGGGCCGACCGGTGCGGGCGGCGCAGGGACGTCATGATCGCCACCGATCTGGCACGAGCCGTGCTGCTGGTCTCGCTCCCGGTGGCGTACGCGCTGAACGCCCTCACGCTCTGGCAGCTGTACGGCGTGGCCTTCGGGATCGGTGCGCTGACGGTGCTGTTCGAGGTGTGCAACGCGACACTGTTCGTGTCACTGGTGCCGACCGAGCAGTTCGTGGAGGGCAATTCCCTGGTCAACGGCAGCCGCTCGATGGCCTGGCTCACGGGTCCCGGTGTGGGCGGCGTGCTTGTGCAGATCCTGACCGCGCCCGTGGCGCTGCTCGCGGACGCACTCACGTACGTCGTCTCGGCCGGGCAGCTCGCGCGCATCCGGTCCGTGGAGCCGCCGCCCGTCGAGCGGGCCAAGGGACACTTCACGGCGGGGATGCGCTGGGTGTTCCGGGAGCCCTCGATGCGCGCGATGTTCATTGCGTCGGGCAATGTGCAGTTCTTCAACTACATCTTCCACACCCTCTTCGTGCTGTACGCGACACGTCAACTGGGCCTCAGCGCGGGAATGTTCGGAGCCGTGCTCAGTGCCGCTGCGGTGGGTGGGCTGATCGGGGCGGCGGTCAGCGGGGCGGTCGTCCGGACGATCGGCGTCGGACCGTCCGTCGTCGCGGGGTTCGCCCTCTTCACCGTGCCGCTGATGCTGGTGCCGCTCGCGGGCGGGGCATTGCCGGTGGTGCTCGGGACGCTCTTCGTCGCCGAGTTCGTCTCCTGCGTCGGCGTGATGTTCGTCGACATCGCGGCCGGTTCGCTCCAGATGGCGCTCATACCCGACGCGCTGCGCTCTCGCGTGACGGGCGCCTACCGAACCCTGAACCATGGCTTCCGGCCCCTCGGAGCCCTGGCGGGCGGGGCGCTGGGGGAGGCGGCCGGGCTGCGGACCGCACTGTGGGTGGGCACGGCCGGGGCGGTGCTGAGCGTGGTGTGGATCCTGTGCTCCCCGGTGGCCGGGATCCGAAAGCTACCAACTCGTAGTGCCGCGTCAGGCAACGATTGCCCTGTTGTGATGTGACGCGCCGCATGGGTCCTACAGGGGGCCGGTGTGGGGGCGGACCTCTTCGGGGCGGGGTGGTCGGCCCAGGCCGAGCGTGGGCTCAGCAGCGGGTGCATGTTGTGATCAGTGCCGACTTCAGCGAGAAGACGTGATCACGCAAAGGCCGCCCCACTGTCCGGTGAATGGCGAAGCCCGTGACCAACGGGCCGCACACGGGCGGAGGTTGAACGCCAAGCTCAGACGCGGGATGTCGCACACCAGGCCGTTTCAGTTGCCCCGACCGTCTCAACGCGGTACGCGTACGCCCGAGTCCGCCCCGGGAACCGGGCGGCGTGCGCGGCACGACGCGACATCGCTCGGCTCATAGAGTGAGCACTTCATCAGACCAACGATCCGCGAGGGCCCATGTCTTACACCACCACACGCCCCACCGTCACCAGGCGCGCCCGTCTCGGCCGCCGCACTGCCGCCGCACTGCTCGGCGCCGCCGCCCTGACCGGGCTGACCGCGGTCACCGCGCCGTCCGCCGGCGCCATCACCTGGGACCACACGTACTCAGGCACGGGCGTCAAGGTCTACGTGAAGGAGCACGGGGACATCATCCGCGTGTGCGACACGTCCGCGAACGGCCACTCGGCCTGGGTGGCGGTCATGGACATCACCGACAACGTCGATCATTACAAGCTCAAGGCCAGCGGTGGCAAGGGCACCTGCGCCACGCATCAGGCCAGTGAAGGCGGCAGGTACAACCTGGCGGAGTACTCCCGGATTGCCCTCAACTTCGAGGGCGCGGGCGGAAACGGTTCCTACTACGTGAGCTTCGTCAACGACCACTGACAGCCGCGACGGCCCGTGCGCGCCGCGCACGGGCCGCTCCCGCACCGCACGCCGACCGTCGCCCCTCCGCGATCACCACGGCCGACGCACATTCTCCCGCTTCTGTGCAACCGGGAAGCCGAGCCCAGGTTCGGGTGCCGACTTTCGAGGTTTGGGGGCCCGCCGCTGCCACTACCAACGACGAGGCCACGACCTCCACATGCGGTTGCAGTACCTAGGCGGCTTCCCGGCCGGCCCGGCGCACCGGCGACTTCCGGAGCACGGGCCGACTCGCCCTGCGGTTCAGCGGCACAGGGCGGTGTCCACGGCGGCCTCCACCCGCTTCACGACAGCCTCGTCGGTCGGCATGGCGGTCACCGCGACACTGGCGGCGCGTCCGTCGTCGGTGGCACCGCCCCGGGTCTCGTATCCAGGAATGTCGCCGCCGTGGCCCCAGTACACACCGCCGCACGACAGCGGCTTGCTCGCCAGCCCCAGTCCGTAGCGAGCGCCGGTACCGAGATAGTCGGCGGGGACGGTGGTGCGCATCTCGGCGAGCTGGGCCGCCGGGAGGAGGCGGCCCCCGAGGAGCGCGGTGTAGAACCGGTTGAGGTCGGTATTGGTGGAGATCACCGCGCCTGCCGCCCAGCCCAAGGAAGGGTCCATTTCCGTGTAGTCGCGCAGGGGCCCGTCCGCCGAATCCCTGAAATAGCCCTTGGGGTGGGGCTCGCGAATGGTCATGTCACCTGGGGCGGGGAAGTACGTGTGGCGCAGTCCGACGCGGTCGATGACGCGCCGGGTGATCTCCTCGCCGAGGGGCCGGCCCGTGACCTTCTGGATGATCAGGCCCGCCAGCAGGTAGTTGGTGTTGCTGTACTCCCATTTCGCGCCCGGGGGGAAGTCGGCCTTGTGCTTGAGGGCGATATCGAGAAGGTCCCGGGGTTCGTAGTACCGGTGCTGAAGAGTGGTGCGGTCCAGATCGCCGGTGTACTCGGGAAGTCCGCTGGTGTGCTGGAGGAGTTGGCGGACGGTGATGCGGCGTCCGTCTATCCCGTCCCCGCGTACGAGGCCCGGCAGATAGGTGTCGATCGCGGTGTCGAGGCCGACCTTCCCCTCACCGACCAGCTGCAGCATGACCACGGCGGTGAACGTCTTGGTGTTGCTGCCGACCCGTACCTGCCCGTCCCTGGGCACCTTCGAGCCGGTGGCCAGGTCGCCGACCCCCGCGGTGTAGGTACGGGTGCGGCCCTCACGGCCGTCGCGGCCCTTGACGCTCGCCAGCGCGGCGGGCATGCCGTCGGTGCGCACCAGCGCGCTCAGGCTCTGCTGGACGGTGTCCGGCCTGGTCGCTGCGGAGGCCGCCGGCGGCGCCAACGCACCCACCGTCATGACACCGGCGATCACCGCGACCGCGGCCGACACGGCCTTGCGCCGAACGCCCCGCCTCCCGCCGCGGGAGCGGAACCTCTGCCATGTCTGCTCGTGCACGAAACAACTCCTGCCAGATCGAGGGGAACCGGTGGCGTGTGCGGTGCCCAGCATCTCCGGGTGCGGCCGCCCGAAGTGATCCCGCTACCTGCCCACTTCCGGGTAGGGCTACCCCCCGGGTGCACTCAGAGAAGGCAGAAGTTACGCCGGAAGGCGTCGAGTTCGGCTGCCCGGCCGATGACGGATGCTCGTCTGCGGTCCTCGATGATCTGTTGCATCGAGCGGCGGCGCGGCCGGGCTGAGGGCATACGGCTCAGTCCGACAACACGGTAAGCAGCTCCGGGAGGTGTCCGTCGGACGCGGCAGCCGCCGCAACCCGCTCCTGCGGCACATCGCCGTACAGCGTCGTACGCGGCTTCGCCGGGCGGCCCGGGAGCGGGCCGCCCCGCGAACTGGGCGTGATCGACGCCGTGCTGACCGATCACGACCGGCTCGGCTGACATCGGCGGGCCGGGCGCACCCACCCCACTGGTGCGCGTGCCCTCGCCGGTCACGGCTTGTCGTGGCCGGCGCGCAGGCTCGCTGCGAGGCTCAGTTGAATGAGAACGGACGTCACGAGGGTCGTTCTGACCGGCCTGACGGGCCATCGGGACGTCGTCGCCGAGCGCGCGTCGGCCCTCACCGCTTCGATGTGTGTGTTGGGGGGCGGCCCGGTCGCGAAGGATGAAAGCGGGTACCGGGTTCAGCGCATCGCGCCGAACGTGTTCCGGGCTCGGAATCTAACCGCTGGTCATGCTGCGTGCCGAGGAGTACACGTCGAGGACGGCCAGGCAGAGGGGGACGAGCGCGAGGAGGAGAACCACCTCGGCCAGGTCGGAGAGACGGCCCCAGAAGGGTGACAGTCCCCTCTTCGGAATGATCAGAGCGATGCCGATCAGCAGGGCGGCACCGGCCGTGACGGCCGTGGCGAGCCACAAGGTACGGATGTCGAGCGGCCCTCGGTCCTGTTCCGTCAGGAGCTTGATGACAGCGCCGGTAGGCGGATTGAGCGACAGCCCCAGCACCAGCAGGCCCAGGGCGGCGAGGCCCGCGCCCAGAACGGCGGCGACTTGGGCGGTGTAACGGAAGAGCCGTGCTCGCAACAGCATGGCCAGGCCTGCGACCAGCGCGAGGGTCTGGCCCCAGACGTCACTGGAGAAGCCCAGGACAGCGGCGGCCGCGACCACCACGACGCAGCAGCCTCCGACAAGGCCCAGCAGCAGCTCGTGCCCGCGCCGGGCCTGGGCCGCGATGCGTTCGGCGTCGACAGGATCGGGCTCGCCGACGCCCGGCTCGTTGTCGAGGTCGGCGTCCGTCGTGGGGCGGGGGGCGGCGTAGCCGATCGGCAGGTGGGCCACCCGCGCGGAGAGCCCGGGCAGGAAGGCGATGGCGCCGATCGCGACGACCGCGCAGACAGCGGCGGTCTCGCTGGGGCGGGCTTCGGTGAGGATCGAGCAGAACGTCGCGAGGGTGCCGACCGCCGAGGCGAAGACAACGGCGACGAAGGGGGCGTCGCCGGTCGGCATCGCGGCGACGAGCCCGGCGGAGACGACGAGCACCGTGGCGCAGCCGAGCAGGAACTGGAGACGCCCGATACCGGTGCCCGGGTCGAGCGCGAGGAGGCCGGACCCGGCGATCATCAGGTGCGGCAGAGCCGCGAGGCCGAGCGCGATCGCGGAGGCCCGGTCGCCGTAGCTCCGCGCCCTGACGCCGGCGAGCGTGACGAGCAGCGTACCGACGGCGGCGGCAACGATGCCCGGCAGTCCATGCATGTCATGCCGGACCGGGTCGGCGAACCAGAGCACAAAGCCCATGAGCACGAGAAGGAGCGCGCCACCGAAGCGACCGGAGACGCCCAACAGCTGGTCGCTCCACAGTGCGCGGTCGCGGCGGACGGCGGACGCGACCGCGTCGGCGACATCGTCGAAGACGGCCGGGGGGAGCGATTCGGCGAAGGGCCGAAGCCGCAGGACGTCACCGTCCAGGACCCGCTGGACGGCCAGCGGGTGGGTGGCGTCCAGGAGGGTGCCGTCGCGGCGGGCCAGGTGGTAGCCGGGAGGTACCCCCGGTGGTGTGGCCTGGCCGGTCAGCCGCAGGATCTCCGGAAGGAGATCGGCGACAGCGACATCGTCCGGGAGGGCGACATCGATACGGCTGTCCGGTGCCACGACCGTTACTCGGCTAAAACCGGTTGTCAGGGTCGAACTCACCTGATGGATCCCCTCGTTCGCTGTACACCACGCTCCGGGCCAAGGGCGCCACCCTATCGGGGTCTCTCCCATGGCCTACACGTAGGATTATTGGCGCGCGGAGGTAGGTCGCTGCCACGGGGGTGCCGGCCCGCAACTCTCCGGGCCGCACTGAGGGATTGATTCGCCGGTGACCCAGATCGTCGTCAAGCGCCTGCCCCGAGCCATGCCACCTGAGACATCAGCTGCGGAGGTGCGGCTCGAGTCGCCTCCTGAACTGCCGCGTGGGCAGCAGGAGGGCATGGCCATGCAGTTGCTGCCGATGCTCGGCATGGGCTCATCGGTGGTGTTCTTCTTCATGCCCGGCTCACAGCCGTTCATGAAGATCATGGGCGTCATGATGCTGCTGTCGACTGCGGCCATGGCGATAGCGCAGGTGATGCGGCACCGCAAGGGAACCCAGGGCGAAGCCTCGGAGGGCCGCCGGGACTACCTGAAATATCTCGCGCAGACCCGGCGGAAGGTACGCCGTACCGCGCGGATCCAGCGGGACGCGCAGTTCTATCTGCATCCGGATCCGGACCAGTTGTGGTCGCTGGTCGCCGAGGGCGAGCGGCTCTGGGAGCGGCGGATCGGCGACAAGGACTTCGGACAGGTCCGCATCGGTCTGGGACCGCAGCAGTTGTGGACACCGCTGGTGGCTCCGAGCACCGCGCCGCTGGATGAGCTGGAGCCGCTGTCGGCCGGTGCCATGCACCAGTTCCTGGCCACGCACGGTTCGCTCGACCGGCTTCCCATGGCGGTATCTCTTCGCGCCTTCTACCACGTCGTGGTGTCGGGCGAGCCGGGTTCGGTACGCGATTCCGCCCGCGCGATGGTGGCCGGACTGGTCGCGCTGCACTCACCCGACGACCTCATGGTCGCGGTCGTGGCGTCCCGGGATGTCACGGACCAGTGGGACTGGACGAAGTGGCTGCCGCACACCCAGGTTCCGGGGTCTTCCGACGGGGCCGGCACGAAGCGGCTGTTCGGCGACAACCTGATGGAAGTCGAGGCACTTCTCGAGAACACCCTGGCGGGCCGGTCGAGGTTCAATCGCGAGGGGTCACCGCTCCTCGACCAGCCGCACGTCGTCATCGTGCTGGACGGCAGTTTCGTGCCGGCGGAGTCGCTGCTCGCCTCTCCGGAGGGGCTCCAGGGCGTGACCGTCGTGGAGATCGTTCCGGAAGAGCTGGACGAACCCCGCGGCGGACTGAACATCGCCGTACGGCCGGGCCGGCTGCGGCTGGAGTCTGCCGCAGCCACCTATCACGGCACGCCCGACTTCCTGCCGGTCGAGACCGCGGAGGCCCTGGGCCGTCAGCTCGCCCCGCTACGGATGGGCAGCGGCGCCGAGGACGACGAGCCGCTGCTCGCCAACCTGGACTTCACGGATCTGCTGGGAATCGGTGATCCGGCCGCGGTCGACACCGCGACCGTCTGGCGGCCGCGTTCAACGGCCGACCGGCTGCGGGTACCGATCGGCATCGGCGAGGACGGCTCGCCCGTCATGCTCGACCTCAAGGAGGCCGCGCAGGAGGGCATGGGCCCGCACGGGCTGTGCGTGGGAGCGACCGGTTCCGGCAAGTCCGAGCTGCTGCGCACCCTGGTGCTGGGCCTGGCGGTCACCCACTCCTCCGAGACGCTCAACTTCGTCCTGGCCGACTTCAAGGGTGGCGCGACGTTCGCCGGGATGTCCGAGCTTCCGCACGTCGCCGCGGTCATCACCAACCTGTCGGACGACCTCACCCTGGTCGACCGTATGCGGGACTCCATCACGGGTGAGCTGCAGCGCCGTCAGGAGCTCCTTCGGGCGTCGGGCAATTACGCGAACCTCACCGACTACGAGAAGGCGCGCGCCGCCGGGGCCCCGCTGGAGCCGCTGGCCTCACTGGTCCTGGTGATCGACGAGTTCAGCGAGCTCCTCACCGCGAAGCCCGACTTCATCGACATGTTCATCCAGATCGGCCGCATCGGGCGGTCCCTGGGCGTGCACCTGCTGCTGGCCTCGCAGCGCCTGGAGGAGGGCCGCCTGCGCGGCCTGGACACCTACCTGTCCTACCGGATCGGCCTGCGTACGTTCTCCGCCGCCGAATCCCGTACCGCTCTGGGTGTGCCCGACGCGTACCACCTGCCCTCGGTCCCCGGTTCCGGGTTTCTGAAGTTCGGCACGGAGGGGATGACCCGCTTCAAGGCCGCCTACGTGTCGGGTACCTACCGGCCGGGCGTCGCCCCGACCACCGGTACCGGGGAACTCCCCATCGACCGCCGCCCCGTGCTGTTCACCGCGACTCCGGTGGCGGTCCACTACCCCGAGCCCGATCCGGGCGTCTCCTTCGCGCCCGGACAGAGAACTGACGATGCGCTGGCGGACACCGTTCTCGACGTCATCGCCCGCCGCTTGGAGGGCCAGGGGCCCCTCGCTCACCAGGTATGGCTGCCGCCTCTCACCGAAGCCCCGTCCCTCGATCAGATGCTGCCCCCGCTGGCCGTGACGCCCGAGCGCGGACTCCACTCCCCGCAGTACGGGCAGAACGGCGCCCTGGTCGTTCCGTTCGGTCTGGTGGACAAGCCCTTCGAGCAGCGGCGCGACCCTCTGGTGCGGGACTTCTCCGGCGCCGCCGGTCACATGCTGATCGTCGGCGGCCCCCGCTCCGGCAAGTCCACCCTGCTGCGTGCCCTCATCGGCTCCTTCGCCCTCACGCACACACCGCACGAGGTGCAGTTCTACGGAATGGACTTCGGTGGCGGCGGCATGATCGCCGTCGAGGGCCTGCCCCACGTCGGCGGGGTGGCTTCCCGGCTCGACCCGGAGAAGATCCGCCGCACGGTCGCCGAGGTCTCCGGGATCCTCAACCGGCGCGAGGAGTTCTTCCGGGACAACAACATCGACTCGATCACCACGTACCGCCAGCTCCGCGCCGCCGGCCGGCTGCCGGGCGAGCCGTGGGGCGACGTCTTCCTGGTCATCGACGGCTGGCAGTCCTTCAAGACGGACTACGAGTTCCTGGAGCCCGTCGTCGCCGACATCGCTGCCCGGGGCCTGGGGCTGGGCGTACACCTGATCGCCACCGTCGCCCGGTACATGGAGATGCGGGCAGCGCTCAAGGACCAGTTGCTCAACCGGCTGGAGCTGCGCCTGGGCGACCCGACCGACTCCGAACTGGACCGCAAGGTAGCGGTGAACGTCCCCGTCGGCACACCGGGCCGCGGCCTGACGGCGGAGAAGCTCCACTTCATGGGTGCGCTGCCGCGCATCGACGACTCCGCGGGCTCCGGCGACGACCTGTCCGAGGCCACCAGCGCCTTCGTCCGGGCCTCGTCCGACAACTGGCCCGGCCCGCACGCCCCGCAGGTCCGCATGCTGCCCAGGAAGCTGTCCGCGCGCGAGCTGCCGAGCGGCCCCGACCGGTCGCGCGGTGGTGTCGCGATCGGCATCGACGAGATGAACCTCGCACCGGTCCTGGTCGACTTCGACACCGACCCGCTGTTCGCGGTCTTCGGTGAGTCGGAGTCCGGGAAGACCGCCCTGCTGCGGCTGCTCATCAAGCAGATCACCGAGCGGTACACCCCGGAGGAGGCGTTGATCTGCGTCGGTGACTACCGGCGCAGCCTGCTGGAGTGCGTGCCCGAGCCGTACCTGGTCGGATACGCGACGACTCACAACGCGTTCGAGAAGTACCTCAACGACATGAACACCCTCATCAGCAGCCGCATCCCCGGACCGGATGTGACCCCGCAGCAGCTGCGCACGCGCAGCTGGTGGCGGGGGCCCCGGGCGTTCATCATCGTCGACGACTACGACCTGGTCGCCACGTCCTCCAACAACCCCATGGCGATGCTGGTCGACAATCTGCCGTACGCCCGCGACGCCGGGGTGAACTTCATCATCGCCCGCAGCAGCGCGGGGGCCGGCCGCTCCTCGTACGAGCCCTTCGTCCAGCGCTTCAAGGAGCTCGGCGCGCAGGGCGTCGTCCTGTCCGGCCATCCCGGTGAGGGCGAACTCCTCGGCGATGTGAAGGCCCGCCCGCTGCCGCCGGGCCGCGGCCTGTTCGTCTCCCGCCGCAGCGCGCCTTCCCTGATCCAGACGGGCTGGCTGCCGACGGACGTGGACTGAGCGGGTCACCACACAACGGAGGAGGGGGCCGGCCCGGTGACGGGCTGACCCCCTCCTCTACGCCGAGGCGCCCGCTCCTTACGCGCCGCCCTTGCCCAGGTTCCAGGGCTCGACGGTGTACTTCCCTGGGGCGAACCGCTCAAGTGCGTCAAGGATCAAGTCAGGGTGATTCGGCCTCCGTCGGCGCCAGAGGGAGTTTCCGAGCGAATACATAAAAACCACTCTCGGCCCGGCAACGGCGACCGGCCGCTCCGGGAGTGCGCCTGCCTTCAGCACCAGCAGCAGGAAGCTCCGCCTGCTGTTGAACCGAACCTTGTCGATATCAGCCCACCGCACGGTCTCCGTGCGGTGACGCCACACCTTGCTCATACCCGTTGAATCGATGCGCAGACCCGGATGTTGCCACACAAGCGCGATCAGCGGCAGCAGGCACACCACTCCGCCTATCACCGGTAGTCCCACATATCCGGCGACACCCGCCTCGCCCATGAACCCCATGTCTTCACCCATGATCAGCACGCCGACCACAAAGAAAATGAGTCCTTCGAGGAGCACCAGGCAGAGCATCCCTGCGATGACCAAACCGAGGTAGAACCCGCCGCGGCGGAACCGCTCAGCGGGGAGCAATAGCCCTTCGGTGGGGCTGGAGGGTGTGGACATGATGTTTCCTTCATTGAGTCTCAGGCGGCGAGTGCACGTCGCACAACTCTCCGCGGGCGAAGCGTGATTGGACATCACCTATGAACTGTCCAGACTCGTAGCGCAATGTCAACACGTGAGCTGCCACGGACTCTCCCCCGGTTTCCAGTCGCCCGACGGGCCGGGGTATCAGCCCTGATGGCCCCGGGCCTGCGCATCGTCTCAGGTGGACTCAGAAGGCGAGGCCGGCCGCGCGGCTCGGCGTCGGCGGGTTACATGTCCACGCGGCGCACGCGAGTCTGTGCACGGCGCTCCGGTACTCAATCTTCGGTGAGACGGGACGCCGATCCCCGAACTGCGCATACTTCGACTACGCCGAGGCGCCCGCCCCTGTCGCGCCGCCCTTGCCCAGGTTCCAGGGTTCGACGGTGTACCTTCCCGGGCCAAACCGCTCGACCGCGTCAACGATCAAGTCAGCGTGAGTCGGCCTCCGTCGGCGCCAGAGGGAGTTTCCGAGCGAGTGCATCAGAACCGCTCTCGGCCCTTCAACGGCGTTCGGCAGCTCCGGGAGTGCACCTTCCTTCAGCAGCAGTATCAGGTAGCTCCGCCTGCTGTTGAACCGGACCTTGTCGATATCAGCCCAGCGCACGGTCTCCGTGCGGCCACGCCACACCTTGCTGATGCCCATTGAATCGATGCGCAGGGCCGAATATCGCGGCACAAGGTAGATCAGCAGCAGCAGACTCACTACCCCTCCCATCACCGGTAGTCCCGTACACAGGCCGACGACGCCCACACTGCCCATAAACTCAATACCTTCACCCAAGATCAGCACGCAGGTAACAAACACCACGAGTGCTTCCAAAAGCACCATGCAGAGCATCGCAGCGAGAACCAAACCGAGGTAGAACCCGCCGCGGCGCGCCCGCTCAGCGGGGAGCAATAGCCCTTCGGCGGAACCGGGGAGTGTGGGCATGATGTTTCCTCCATTGAGTCTCGGGCGGCGAGTGCACGTCTCACAACTCTCCACGGCCAAGCCGATCGGCATCCAGAGCACCGCACAGCGCCGAACGTTGACGGCCATGGTGAGCGGGTACAGCGCTCACAGCGCTTGGATTTCTTGGATGCCGCCTTCCCTGGCACCAACACGAACTCAGGGAGGGCACGCCGCATCGCAGCGCACTCTCCCTGATCCGGACCCGTCTGTGGCACGCGGGCTCACAATGCCGTGACCAGGGTTACTGCCACGTCCAACGGAAGCGGATAGAGCTGACGCTTGACCTCCCGTACCGCGTTGGCAGGCGCCTTCTCGTCGCGGATGCGACGCAGGCCCAGCTCGTCAACGGCCTTCCGCAGCACGTCGATCGAGCCAAAGCTCTGGGCGTACCAATCCCGTTGCTCCGCTTGGTGCGCTTTCTGTTTCCGTCGTGCCACCTGGCCCTCGGCCACCAACGGGCAGGCCAGGGACAAGACTACGGAGAGCATCAGGACCGCCTCGGGGAGATCCGATCTCATCAAGAAGAACGAACACCCCAAGGCCACCAGGCCGATGGCCCAGAGAGCGACCCACAATCCGTACAAGAAGTCCACCCTGCCTGTTGATCCGAGAATTCCGCGCGCCCGGTCATGCACTGGGCGAAAGTCGGGCGTCGGACGGTGCCCAGGAGGAGGCAACGGCACCCGGCGCCGCGATCGCGCCGCTCAGGGTCACGACGTACTCAGCCGGGATGACGCCCGGCGTGACGTAGAACGCGCCCCGACAGCGCCACGTAGCGCCGGGCCCGTGACGGCCTTATCCGCGCTTGTTCCAACCTTGACGACCGCGGTGAGCGAGTGGAGCGGTCACAGCGACTGGATCATCTTCAGGGCTTCACTCAAGGGGCACCGAGGAAACTGACGCCTGAATCGGCGGGCAGCCACCAGCAACCCTTTTTCGTCACGAATCCGCCGGAGCTCCGCCTCGTCCGTCACTAGCAACCGCAGTTCGTCGATGGACGCAAACTGTGCGTGCCAGTCTCTCCGGCGCCGCCACAGCAAGTAACTCTCACCCCAGCCCGGGAGGAGAATGCCCACGACACAAAGGAGCATCACCAACGGGGACTTCATAAGAAGATGGGGGGTGAAGAACATCACGTAAAAACTGGCCGGCGTGGCACACCAAAGCGGTACTCGAATCCAGTACATGCGAAACCATCACCCGTCATTCAAAAGTTCCTGCCTTCCCGGCGTCATCGAGCACTGCCGAGCCAGCAGAATCAATTCGGCAGCGCCGCACCCGCATCAAACAGTCGCGGACGGCCACTTACCTCCCCGGAAGGCACTGTTGTCGTTTGCTTCACCCTTGGCAACGGCTATTTGACCAGCCTGCGCTGTGAGCACCCCCACCAGCGTTACCACAAGTCCGGTGGTGGTGCCGGCACCCAACAGCACTTCCCCCACAGCAGCGAGAAGGCCCGCCCACGAGAACACGACGGAGCCTTCAGCGACGGCTGCGGCGGTCATAACAACGATGACCTTGATCAAAACGGCCAGCAGCGCCAATTGGAATGCCGCCCCGGCAACCGCACAAAGCGTCAATTCCGTTACGAGCTTGTCCGCACTCGTCTCGATCTGAGTGGCAGCGGTGGGCTGGCCCTTCACTGCCGCGACGTACGCTTTGGCGCCCTCACCCTGCGAACCCCGCGTGTGCGCTAACCGCGCTTCTTCCGCCGTATCTCATGCACCTCTGCGGCAATTGGGCAAAAAACCACCAGAACACTGAGGACGGCAATCAGGCTTTTAGGGGGAAGATCGCTCACGTTACCGGTGAACAGCGATAGGCAGAACCATCCGAATGATGCCACTGCAACCCCCCAGAGGGCCACGCGAGTTCTATTCATATCATCTTCCTCTTCAATTCAGAAAAAGCGCAGCGCCAATCGCCATCTCGGAAATAATGAAGTCGACGGCTGAGCGAGGGCGTCAGGCCGTTCCGACCGGCCAATGCCCTTCCGGGAAGCCCATTTTGTCGACGCTCTCGCCCGTAAGCGCAGCCATCACCGGAAGCTGAGCTCCGAGCGCGGTCAGCAGGCCGCCCACGGCGGTCACAATGGTGGCGGCGCCGAGAGCTGTTTCCGCCACGGCAGCACCGCCGGCAGCCGGAAGACCCACCACAGAAGCAGCCGCAACAGTCGAGGCAGCCAGGACGGGGATCAGCTGGGCAATAAAGATTCCTAGTGTCACATAGAACGCGACTCCCGCCGTTCCACAGGCCGTCAGGCAGGTCGATACCGTGCTCGAACTGGACGCGACCTGAGCGCCAGCGGCAGACTGAGGGAAGACGGCATTCGTGTATGCGTTAGCCCCGTGCCCTTCCCACTGCCTGGGAGCCTTGAGGTTAAACTTCTGCGTAGCGGACGCGACGCCGGATGCCTTCCCTCGAATCTCCTCGCCCTGCCATGTAATGGCATCGGCGAACAGGATGAAAGGAGCTGCCACTCCCTTGAGGAATTCTAGAACCTTGCCAATAATATAATTGACACCTTCAATAATCTTGTTCACTATCCAGATCAATGCGCGCGCGACGGCGTCGGGAACCCACCAGTGGTTTACTGCCTTTTCCACCCTTGGGCCAATGGAATTCAAATCTGTCGAGAGAGTCGTGAGGCCGGAGTTCAACTTATCGATAATTGCCTGGAATTGCTCGGAATTGAATGCCACGAGGGACCCCGTTCTTTCTGAATCTGTTCTAGTAGGCGTTTTCCACGGACTTCTCGGTTTCTACTTCGTGATCGTCGTAGGCCTTCGCGTTCCTGAGCAACTCGTCGGCAATCTTCGACATTTCAGCGTTTCCTTCGGCACATCGACTTGAAAGATGATCGATGACATCTGAATAGTCACCGAAAATAAGCTGGAAGAGTCCAAATTCGAGCCGAGTGGGCTGCATTCCCTTAATGGCAGCACCCACCTCGCCTATCGCAATGGCCTGCTCATCCCACATGACCACATCAGCACGTATCGCATCGGTGATGACTTTGAGATCGGTGTTTCCCAAAACTCTCAACCCCTTCAGGAATTCACTGCGTAAAGTGCTGCGGGTTATTCATGATGGCTAGAGCCTCATCCAGCAGGCCGCCCAGGTACAGGTTTGCAACGGCCGCTTGGCCGTCGCTTTCGGCGCTGCCGACTTTGCCGCACGCGTCGGTCAATGCATCATCAAGTGCTTGATTAAGTCGCACAGCTGACTGCTGGGCTGCCCATTGCGGCTCCAGCTCGCACGAGACGAGACCCTGCGAGCTGAGGGTGATCACGACCCGGCGCGCGGCAGATTCCCCCTTCACCTCGGGTGGTAGATACAATTCAGCACTCTGTCGCTCGACCGCGTCGAAGGCTGACAGCGCGTCCTCGGTCACTTCCTCGAGGGGTCGCGGAACGACGTGACGCAAGTCCCGCTCGAAAGTCTCCGGAGGCACTGAGGGCGTCCCTGTCGATACAGATGGGCCAAGGCCGCCATCGAGCCGTTCAGCTCGGGCTTCCCAGTCAGTCTCCGAGAGGCCCCCCGACCAGCGTTCCATCCACTCGCTCAGGGCGGACTGATACGCCTCGAGAACAGCAGCGCCGAGATCCTCAGGACGCTGCCTACGCTGCCAGTCGGATGCGACCTTGATCGATTCCGGGAGCCCGCCGGCTCTCAACCGGACTCTGACGGCTCCCTGCGGGTCCTCGCCCTCGGCGTACTCAGGCATCTGGTCGTTCACATCAGAAATCAGTTGCTGCATCTTATGCGCATATTCTTGAAACTGCTGCAGTTCTTGAAATATGTCACCACTCACGTCTATCCCTCCTGAAAGTTCCCAGATTTGCACGATTGCACCCATCTGCCTCTGACAGTATGCTGATCGGTGCATTCACACGCTAACACGGTCGCGCAATCAGATTGCCAATTTCCACTATGTCAACCGCATTGCATCACCATGGTGAAGAAACCGAGTTGGGTGCGGCTCCTTCCAAGGTGAGCTTGCTCCGCTTTGACATGATCGTTTTCCCAGTGGATAGCGAGGAGTCTGAATTCGTCCTTCACGATTCCTCCTCCTGGCCTGTGCACTTGCAGGTGAGTTCGATTGGGGCGGTGGGTGAGTGATGACACGAGTTCAGCGCCGGAGACCGGCAGCTCTCCGGCGCAGCAGGAGCACCACGCCGACAACGACGACCACGCCGACTCCGACGGTGATCCAGACGATCGCGCCGGCGCCCTTGCCGTCATCCGACTTTTCCGAGGCAGCGGAGGATGCCGGCTGCTTCGAGGGGTTCGAGGGGCCGGATCCGCTGGAGTCCGACGCCGAGGGAGACGGGGACTTCTTCGGGGACCGGGCAGCCACCAGAGGGTTCACATCGGCGGGGCCCGGGTCTCCGGGGTCGCCGAGGACGGCCACGCGGGGGCGGACCGTGCCGTAGCCGATGTAGCGGCTGGGGATCGCGCCCTTGGTCGGTTTGCCCGCGGTGTTCATCATGACGCGGAGGACCTGGTTGCCGGTCCAGGACGGGTGCTTGGACCAGATGAGGGCGGCCGATGCGGAGGCGATGGCCGTCGCCTGGCTGGTGCCCCAGCTGCTGCAGTAGCCAGTTTCGCCGTCGACGCAGCGGATCGGAATGTCCTCACCCGGGGCGGCGAGCGCCACCTGAGGTCCTGACACCGAGAACTTCGTGACCGAGGACGTCTTGTCGACGGCCCCGATGCCCGCCACCCCAGCAGTAGCCGCCGGGTACCCGACATAGTTTCCCGAGTCGCCAGTGTTGCCGCTCCCCGCCAGAAGCAGCTTTCCGCGCTTCACGGCGTAATCCACTGCCTGTTGGATCTGTGCCCGCTCGTCCTCATCCAGCGTGAAGGACTCGTAGGCCAACGACATGTTGATGATCTTGGCGTCGCTGTCAGCGGCGTACCGGATGGCCGCGAGCAGAGCCGAGAGGTGGTTGGTGCCCGCTTCCTTGGAGGATCCGAAGACGGTCAACGGGAGAATGCGCGCGTCCGGCGCGAGACCCTTCACACCCTGCCCGTTCACCCCGTTCCCCGCGATGAGCATCGCCATGGCGGTGCCATGCCCGTCCTTGTCCTTGTGTGCACCCCGCTGAGGCTCGACAAAGTTCTTCCCCGGGAGCACTCTTCCCGTCAGTTCGGAAACGGAGGGGATCACGCCGGTATCGAGAACAGCGACAGTGATCCCCTTACCGGTGCTGGTTTTCCACATCTCAGCGGCCTGCATCCGGTCCAGGTACCACTCGCGGTCGCGCATGGTGTCCGCGGACGCGGCCGGGGCGACGGCGCCGCCGAGGAGGAGCAGGGAACCCAGCGCTGCCACCACCGCCGGCGCTCGCCTGCCTCGACGCCTGACTATTGACCTCATGCCACCCACTCGTCGTCCTCTGTCCGCCACCCGGCGTCGCTGCTCCGCGACCGGATCTAGTCGATCACGGGGGGAACGACGCCGTCGTCCCCCGTGGCCCAGCTCTCTTCGTCCTCGGCGAGGTATCCCGAGTTCCCGCCGTCACGTCGCTGCGAACGTCCCCGTGTGCCCTGGGACGCGCCGCCCATCGCCCCGCCCATCGGGCCCATCGCACCGCCCGTTCTCGGCGACTCACGGACGAGTCCGGTGCCCCCCTGGGTGAATTCGCGTCCCGCCCCCGGCTGCGTTCCGCGCGGTGCCCGCACGGTGCCGCCGGGCTCCGTGACCAGGCGCTGCGAACCGCCACCGAGGCCCCCGGGCCGCCCGGCCGTGCCGGGACCGCCACCGGCGTGGCCCGGCATCATTCCGCGCCCGGCCGACGGCCTCTCACCACCGATCACCGTTCCACGCGACGTGCCCCGGACCGGGCCGACCCCGGTCCGGCCCTGCGCCGGTGTACCGCCGTGGATGCCCGTGTCGGTCCGGGTGGCCAGGGGGGGCCGGACGCTTTCCACGCCGCCCCTGCCGGGGGTGGTCATGGGAGGCCGTACGCCGTCCACGCCACCCCTGCCACCCGGCCCGGTGGGCGGAGTGCGCACTGTGTAGTCTCCGGGACCGACCGGGCCCGGGCGCGAGGGCATCACCACGGGCGGCAGCGGTGTCTGGAGTCCGCCGCCACCTGGGCCCTGAGGGGGCAATCCACCAGTGGGCAGGGGCGCGTGAGGTGTCGGAGCCTGCGGCATCGTCACCGTGTCGATGTTCGTCCCCGTGGTGTCCGGCGCCCCGGGTACCGCGGAGACGTGCTGCGGTGTGTGGACGACGGGAACGCCGTCCACAGACGACGCGGTCACGCCACCTGAGCTTGAGACGGTGTAGTGGTGGCCGACCGTCGACGTGCTGCCGCTCTGCGGACCTGTCACCGAGTACGTACTGCCAGAAGGGCTCCCCGGAGAGCCGTAGTGTGTCTGCCCGCCATCGACCGGCATGTCAGGCACTACTTCCTTCGGCAACGGCTTGAAGTTCGGCTCCTCCTGCGAGGAGATCGACTGCTCTGCCATCAGGTAGTACGAGGCGAGCTTGTTCATCTGCGGAATGGCTTCGTTCCGCGCCGTCTCGACGGCCGCGATCCGGGCCTTTTCCTTCTTCTCGTCCGCGAAGCACATCTGCACGGCGTCAGGGTGTCCCTGAATCACCTTGGCCACCTCGCTGAGGGCCTGACCGGCCGTCTGCAGCGAGGTGCCCGCGGTGCCAGCGTAGTCGGCCAGCTTCAGGGTCTCCTTGGCGAAGTCGTTGCCCCACTCACGGAAGGCATCACCGCCCGCGCCCTTCCAGGTGGTACGGCCGACGTGCTCCTTGAGCTCGGTGCCGATCTTCTCGATCTCGGTCTGCGCGTCGACGAGAGCGGTGCCGCGGCTCATGATCTCCGTGGCGTTGACGCCACTGACCATGTTGAGCATGTCCTGGTACGACGCGTGCTCGAAGTCGCTGGTGTTGTAACAGGCGTTGAGTGGTGGCAGTTGCTTGCCCATGGTTATCCCTGTCCCCCGTTCACTTCAGGTGTTACAAGCCGTCTGATCCGCTGGACGAACCCCCACCGGTCTTGTCCTTGCCCTCTGCGGGCGCTCCGGGATCCTTGTCGGTTTCCGGCTTCTTGTAGTAGATCTCGGTGCGCTGCTGGATGGCGTGCAGACGCTCGGAGTGTTCCTGGTCGACGTTCTCGTAGCCGCGGTCGGCCAGGTCGACCGTGATGCCCATCGCCTCCAGCTGATCACCGAGCGTCTTGGAGAGCAGCGCCAAGCGCGCATGCACCATGTCGTAGGCGCTGGACAGCCCTATGGCCTCCGGAAAGCCGGTGCCGTACGCGGCGGTGGTGACCTTCTGTTCAGTGATGCGGCCGTGCGCGGCCGGTGACGCGTCGAGCTTCGTGAGCAGATTGTCCACGCGGATCTTGAAGTTCTGCAGAGACTCACTGGGCGTCGCCAGATCCGGCGTGCGCGACCCATCGCCCGGAAGTTCAGGTCTCATGGAAGCACCTCCCCTAAAGTGCCGCGGAACCGCAGGCACAGGCACGGGTGTGGGATGCGCTGACCGCATCCCACACCCACAGCGTGCCGGTTCCGTCGTGATTCATCTGAGCCTGGGTCAGCCCTGGAAGCGCCGAGCCTGGGCGAGGTCGTTCGCCCGGTAGCCCTCGGTGGCTTCCATGAGCTTCCTCGAAATGGTCGTCAAGGTCTCGTGCATGTGGTTCACCTTGAGGTCCCAGCCACTGTGCCGGTCGTAGAACGCCTGCTGCGTCTCACCGTCCCAGGTGGCGACGACGGCCTTGACCTTGGCGTTCAGTTCGCCGAGCTGGGTCTTGATGGTGTCGGCGGTCGACTTGACCTGGTTAGAGGCTTCGACGACCCCGGAGTACGTGATCTCCATTGAACGGTCTCCTGATGCGAGGCGGGATGAGGACGGGTTACGAAGAGACCTGGAATCGGTCCAGAACGCCGTTGCTGCCCAGGTTGCCGCCGTCGACGCCCTTGAAGCTGTTGAGCCGCTCCACTTCCTCCGCGTCGAAGCCGTCACGGCTCATCTGAACGGCTTCCTTGGTGAAGGCGAGGAGCTCCTTCAAATTGCGCACGTCGAGGTTGACCTGCGTCTGGAGGCCGTTGTACGCGTTGGCCGCAACACCCTTCCAGTGGCCTTCGACGGCGTCGATGACCGCGTTGAGGCTGCTGATCCTGCCTTCGAGCGTGTCATGCATATTGCCGAGTTCGCCGATGAGCTTGTCGATCTGATCGGCTGAAAGCTTGAGCTTGTCTCCCATAACGCACCTTCCCCCATGAATCGGATGTCGCGGGTTGCCCGAATGTCGGGTGCCACGTGTACACCGGACCAAAGTTGTCAATTATCACTTTAGCTGTGGCCGCTACTGATTCCAACCGCCATAGTTCTGCACCGAGTTGTTGGATATTCACCTAATCCCGGCGACGACGGTCCCGCAGCACGATAGCGGTGCCCGCGATCACTGCGATGAGAAGGCCCGTGGTGGCCAGCGCATAGATCGAGATCCGGGTGATCCGCTCCTGCCGGGTCTCACCCACCTGGAGGGCGATCGGTTCCGGTCCGACGGGGCCGTCCGACACCGCACGATCCGGGACAGGGGCGTTCACCGGGTGTTCGTCGTCGTTGAGGGCGCGCACCGGATCGACCACTCCCCACCCGATGAAGTCATCCCGCCCCTTGACCGCGCGTTCGGCGGTCTGCTCGATCTGGGCGACCACCTGGGACTGCGTCCAGCGCGGGTGCTTGGCCCGTAGCAGGGCGGCGACTCCGGCGACGTAGGGGGCCGAGAAGCTTGTGCCGTTGTCGACACACTGGCCGCCCTTGGGGACGGTGGACACCATGTCGACGCCCGGCGCCGCGACCCCCACGAAGTCGCCGGTCTGGGAGAACGGCGCCCGCTCGTCGTTGCGGTCCGAGGCGGCCACCGCCAGGACGCCCTTGTAGGCCGCCGGGTACGTCACCTTGACCTTTCCGGCGAGACCGTCGTTCCCGGCGGACGCGACCACGACGATGTCCTTGTTCAGCGCCTCGGTCACCGCGAGCGCCAGGTCGGAGTCGGCTCGCAGGGGCTTGGCGGTGTCCTGGGAGATGTTGATGACGCGGGCGTGCTTCGCGATGGCGTGGCGGATGGCCGCGGCCATCGTCGCGGCAGTGCCGGTGCCCTTGTCGTCGTTCTGCCGGATGGGGATGATCGTCGCTTCCGGAGCGAGACCGACGAACCCCGTGCCCGGACGCGGGCGGGCCGCGATGATGCCGGCGACCTTGGTGCCGTGGCCGACGAGATCGGTTGTGCCGTCCCCACCGCCGGATGCCGCCGGGTCCTGAGCCCCGTCCTTCGACGGCGGAAGCAGATCGGTCCCGGACGCCCGGTCGACAGCGGACTTCAGCTGCGGATTGGTGTCGTCGACACCGGTGTCGATCACCGCGACCCGGACCCCCTTTCCCTTGGTGTCCTGCCAGAGCTGGTCGAAGACCAGCCGCTGGAGTGCCCAGGGACGACCCTGAATCTGCTTCGCCATCGGAAAGGTGCACTCACCGCTGCCCTCGGAACCCGTCTGCGGGTCGGAGTCCAGTGCTGCCGCGGGAGCCTGCGCGAACCCCGGCAGGCCGGCGCCCGCCGCGCACATCAGGAGCAGCACGACGGCCGAAGAACGGAATCCGTTGCGTGTGATCATCACGCGCTTCCTCCTCTCCGTTCTCAGGAACCCTGGGGCTGTTTGGCACTGTTGGCGTCGAGCCGGGGCCCCTTGGGCAGGAGGCCGGACCAGTTGTCCGGCACCGGCACCGGCCGTACCTCCTTGTAGCCGAGCTTGATCTGGGCCTGGTTGACCTCGGCAGCCTGCTCCTCCGCCGTCGGGGGCTTCGGGTCGGCCCCGATCTTGGAGGGATCCGCGCTGCTGTCGTTGTTCGTCTGCACGGCGTAGCGCAGCCCGGTATCCGTCACCAGAAAGAGCGAACCGGTGGTCGGGGAAGCTCCGTTGAACTGCCGGTACAGCACACCGCTGCCCGGCGTGACGTACGCGCTGGTGGCCCCGTCCTGGAAGCGGACCGGATACCCCGGGCCGGCCCAGGTGGTCAGTTTCGGCACGCCCGCCGAGGTGACGCCGTGCAGCACGTTGCAGACGGTTCCGGTCCGGGCCGACGTGTCGTTGGCCTGTGTCGGGACGTTCTTCGGCCAGCCGTACTTCGCGTAGAACTCGTCCGGGGAAGAGGTGAAGGACTGCGGTCCGACTTCGGTGGCCTGCGCCTTCTGGCCCAGCACCTCCGCCTCCGGGCTCGTCAGGAGCAGCCTGGCGACGAGGTCGGACACGGGCGCAACCGCCCCCGGCAGGACGACGTACTGCTGCATGCCGGTACCGGCCACGGCTTTGAGTACCGTGCCCACCTTGTCCAGGCGGGGGTCCAGGCCGCTGACGCCGGCCGGGTCACCGACCTTGCCGGGCAACCGCGGGAAGTCGATGGGCTTGCCGGCATGCAGGGTGCCGAGCCAGTCCTTGGTGACCTTCTGGGGCTGTGCGCCCTCGCTGAACAGTGAGCGGCGCAGCACCTCGTCCCGGGCCGAGGGCTTGTCGCCTCCGGTGGTCCCGATGACGTGCTGCGTGCCGTCCGCATCCACCAGGTAGCGCGTGCCACCCCCGCCGTCCGTCTCGACGTAGAGGGCCTGGCCGCCGTGGAGCTGCTGCTTGCCGCCCACCTTGTCCGCCTCTCGGTCGGCGAGCAGGAAGACCGCCTTCTGCACGGCGTCACCGGCGCCGGCGCCCGGCTGCTCGCAGACCGCCCAGAGCTTGTTCCGGCCCGCCTCGTCCGCGCTGGGCAGCCGGTCGGGTGCGTACGGTATGCCGAGCATCGGACCGCGCTGCAGCTTTCCGTTGTCCAGTTCGGACTCCGCCACCTGGATCACCGAGGACTTGTCCGGGTCCAGGAGCAGTTTCGCGGAGGAGAAGTTCAGCACCGGGTGCAGGCGCTTGACGCCTTTGGTCTCCAGGACGACGTATCGGGTTGTCGATTCACTGCCGACGATGACGTGGGCACCGGGGTCGTCCCAGCCGTCGGGAACCTTGGGCTTGAAGATGCCCCAGGCCCCGAAGCCCGCCACCAGCAGGGCGCCCACCACCACTCCTGGCAGCAGGGCCCGCAGCGGGCGCGGCGCTCCCTCGTCCGAACCGGCTGCGGACGGTTGCAGAAAGGCGGCGACCAGCCGCTTCTTCGCGAAGGTGTAGGCATTGAGTTCGTCCCGCCGTGATGCCATCTGCCCTATTTCTCCCCGTGGTTGTAGATGCCTCGCGAACCGCCCCCACTATGCCCGCCGCCGCTCGTTCACCGCCGTGCGGGTACATGCTTCAAGGAGCCGGCCGACGCCCCTGCCCGACGGGGCGGGCCGTGAACCCCCCTTCGAACCCCTCATCGCCGGACGTGGGACAGTGGGCGGTCGCGGGCCGGTGTGCGAAACGCGTCGGTCCGACTCGCACACGCCTTAGTGCCGTGACACGGAGGGACATACCGGGGGATGAGCAGCGCGACGACCGCAGTGATGAGTGTGCACCCGCAGCCGGGGCGGATCGGTGGAGTGCGGCTGCACCAGGTGGTGTTGATGGAGGTCGCCGGCGCGCTGATGCTTATCGCGTGGGTGACGAACAGGATCCTGTTGGTGCCGATGGGCCTGGTTGCGGCGGCGCTGGTGCTGCTGGCGGTTCTGCGGCGGCGGGGGCGGCCGGTGATGGAGTGGCTCACCGCCGTCATGGCCCTGCGCGGGCGGCTGAGGGCCGCGCGACGGCCGTGGTCCGCGGAAGGGGTGGACCCCGCGCTGGCGCCGGTCGTCGAGTGCGAGGCGGCGCTGCGGACGTACACCTACACCGACCGGCAGCGCGAGCGCACGATCGGGATGGTGGGTGACGGAACGTTCCTGACAGCCATGCTGCTCGTGCAGCCACGGGACGAACCGCTACGGATGGCCCGGGACTCGCGTCCGCTGGAACTCGGGTTGCTGCACGACGCCCTGGAGGTGGACGACATCCGGCTGGAGTCGGTACAGGTCGTGCAGCACACGCAGCCCGCGCCCGGACCGCACCTGCCTGAACAGGCCGCGGCGGCACGGTCGTACGCGCCGCTCCAGGCCCAGGGCGGTACCCCCGCGATCCGGCTGACATGGATCGCGCTGAAACTCGACCCGGAGCTGTGTCCGGAGGCGGTGCGGGCACGCGGCGGCGGCATCGACGGAGCGCAGCGCGCGCTGTTGCGGGCCACGGATCAGCTGGCAAGCCGACTGGCAGGGGCGGGGTTCGACGCTTCGGTCCTGACCGAGGCGCAGGTGACGTCCGCCCTCGCGACCTCGGCCGGGGTGAATCCGCAGGCCAGCGCGCTGGCGGTGCGGACGGATGTGCCGCTGCGGCGCACCACGGAGTCCACCCGCGCCTGGCGCTGCGACGACCGTTGGCACACGACCTACTGGGTCGGCCGCTGGCCGCACCTGGGCGCGGGTGCTGCGCCATCGTCACAACTGGTGGCACTCCTGACGTCGATGCCGGCGCTGGCCAGCACATTCAGCCTGACGGTGTCGCGCGGGACCGGTGGCACACCGGCCGTCAGCGGATACGTCCGCCTCACCGCCCGCGGGAGTGATGAACTGGTCTCGGTGCGACGGCAGTTGGAGCGCGCCGCACGAGGAGTGAAGGTCGGCCTCGTACGGCTGGACCGCGAACAACTGCCCGGTGTGCTGGCCACCTTGCCCCTCGGAGGTACCCGTTGACCGCCCCCCGTATGACGCCCCCCGGCACTACCGGTCCGGCTGCTTCCGCCCCACCGGCGGCCGGACGGGGCAGGGCCGGGTTCGGACTGCTCGGCCCACGCCGCGGCCGGCACGTACTGCCCGTGGAACAGCTCGCCGCGCTGTCGCTGCCGCTCGGTGACGACGGAGTCGTAGCGGGCGTCGACGCGAAGGGGAAGCCCGCGGTACTCGGCTTCTTCCGCCCCGCGCAGCTCGATGTCGTGGTCATCGGCAGTGTGTGGACGGCGCAGGTACTGGCGCTGCGCACAGCCGGCACCGGTGCGCGCGTCGCCGTCGAGACGGCCAGGCCGCAGGCGTGGACGGGACTCGCGCAGGCCGCGGGCGGCGGGCAGCAGTGCATGACGGTGCACGACGTCAAGCAGGTGGGACCGCAGGGCGCGTCGGTCACCAGCCCCGTCCTGGTCGTGAGGGACTGCGGTATGCGCCCGCCGCGCAGCCGGCTGGCGACCGGACCGTGGCAGTCCGTGCTGACGCTGCTGCCGTTCCTGGGCCCGACGGCGCCGAGGCTGCTCGGCAACGCGGGACTGGTCGGGATCCAGCGGGTCTCCCCGGAGGAGGCCGCGGTCCTCGCCCGGATTCTGCGGCTGCCCCGGGTACAGGCGGAGGCGCTGCCCGTACTCGGCGACGACATGGTGCTGTGGTGTACGACTCAGCACCGGAAGTTGGTCAAACTGCAACCGACTGACGTCGAGGCCGGGCTCCTCGGAGCCCCGCGCCGCCTGGACTGACTTGATCCTTGACCCGTGCGGTGGGTCCGCGGGTCCGTGGGTCCGCGGGTCCGCGGGTCCGTGGGTCCGCGGGTCCGCTCGTCGGGGAGCACAGCTGGTGCCGGGGGGCGTCGCCCGCCCATGACGACGAGGAAATCCGGCGCTGGACGGCCGCGCTGGACGGCCGCGCCGGACAGCCACGTCGGACGGCCGCGCCGGACAGCCACGCCGGCGCGGACCGGAAGCGGGCCGCCCCCGAACTGCTCGTGATCGACGCCGTGCCGGCCGATCACGAGCGGTTCGGCTGACGAGCCCCCCGCCCGGCTGAGAGCCTGTCGGGTGACCTCCGATCGGATAGCGGACGCGGTCTGGTGCGCGCGATTCCAAGGCGGAGGAGGGAGTCGACGCGAAGGGGGTCCCCCATGCCTTCAGCTATGGGGGGAGTCGGTGACTGACGACAACGCGCAAAGCCTGCGCGCCAGGGCGTGGCCGCCCGGTCGGAGGCCACCCGACAGGCTCTAAGGCAGCACCGGCAGCAGCACCGGCAGGTGGCCGTCCGAGGCGGCGGCCGCCGCGACCCGCTCCTGCGGCACGTCCCCGTACAGCGTCGTACGCGGCTTCGCCGGCCGCCCGGCCAGCTCGGCGATGGCGACCAGGTCCTGGATGGAACGGTACGAGCCGTAACTGGATCCCGCCATCCGGGAGATGGTCTCCTCCATCAGCGTGCCGCCCAGGTCGTTGGCGCCCGAGCGCAGCATCTCGGCCGCGCCCTCCGTGCCGAGCTTCACCCAGCTGGTCTGGATGTTGGTGATGTGCGGGTGGAGCAGGAGCCGGGCCATGGCGGTGACGGCCCGGTTGTCGCGGTCGGTCGGGCCGGGGCGGGCGATGCCTGCCAGGTAGACCGGGGCGTTGGTGTGGATGAAGGGGAGGGTGACGAACTCCGTGAAGCCGCCGGTCTCCTGCTGAAGGTCTGCCAGGGTCCTCAGGTGGCCGAGCCAGTGGCGGGGCTGGTCGACGTGGCCGTACATCATCGTCGACGACGAGCGCAGGCCCACCTCGTGGGCGGTCCTGATGACCTCCAGCCAGGTCGCCGTGGGCAGCTTGCCCTTGGTGAGGACCCAGCGGACCTCGTCGTCCAGGATCTCGGCCGCCGTGCCGGGGATCGAACCGAGCCCGGCCTCCTGCGCGGCGATCAGCCAGTCGCGGATGGACATGCCGGTGCGGGTCGCCCCGTTGACGACCTCCATCGGGGAGAAGGCGTGCACATGCATGCCGGGTACGCGTTCCTTCACCGCCCGCGCGATGTCGAAGTACGCGGTGCCCGGCAGGTCCGGGTGGATGCCGCCCTGCATGCAGACCTCGACCGCGCCGACGTCCCACGCCTGCGCGGCCCGGTCGGCGACCTGGTCCAGGGAGAGGGTGTACGCGTCGGCGTCGGTGCGCCGCTGTGCGAAGGCGCAGAACCGGCAGCCGGTGTAGCAGACGTTGGTGAAGTTGATGTTCCTGGTGACGATGTACGTGACGTCGTCACCGACCACGTCACGGCGCAGGGTGTCCGCGATCCGGCACAGTTCGTCGAGCGCCGGGCCCTCCGCGTGGAGCAGGGCGAGCGCCTGGTCGTCGGTGAGTCTCGTCGGATCGTCGGCGGCCTGGCCGAGCGCCTGGCGTACGTCGGCGTCGATGCGGGACGGGACCATGCCGGGGGCCGCCGCCTCGCGCAGCGCCTCCCAGTCCCCGTACACCTCGTCGAAGTCCTCGCGACGGTCGCCGGTGCGGCCCTCGGTGTCGATGGTGCGGTGCAGATCGGTGCGGCCGGTGGCGCCGAACTCCTCGTCGGGCTCCTGCCAGGGCAGGCCGACGGGGATCGCACCCTCCTTCGCGAGGCCCGTCTCCGGGTCGGCGAGGGCGCGGACGTGCGGGAGGAGGCGGGGGTCGAGCCAGGGCTCGCCGCGCTGGATGAACTCCGGGTAGATGGTGAGTCGCTCGCAAAGCGCGAAGCCCGACTCGGCGGTCTTCGCGGCCAGTTCGTCGATGTGGGGCCAGGGGCGTTCGGGGTTCACATGGTCGGGGGTGAGCGGGGAGACGCCGCCCCAGTCGTCGATGCCCGCGCCGATGAGCAGCGCGTACTCGGCGTCGACGAGGTTCGGCGGGGCCTGGATGCGGGTGGACGGGCCGAGGATGTGCCGGGCGACGGCGATGGCCGCGGCCAGTTCCTCCAGCTCGGCGTCCGGCATGCCGCGCATCGCGGTGTCCGGCTTGGCGCGGAAGTTCTGGACGATGACTTCCTGGATGCCGTGGTAGGCGCGGGCGGTCTTGCGCAGCTCGAAGAGGGAGTCGGCGCGCTCCTCGTACGATTCGCCGATCCCGATCAGGATGCCGGTCGTGAACGGGACGTTGGAGCGGCCCGCGTCTTCGAGGACGCGCAGGCGCACGGCGGGTTCCTTGTCCGGGGAGCCGTGGTGCGGGCCGCCCGGTTCGGACCACAGGCGGGTGGCGGTCGTCTCCAGCATCATGCCCATGGAGGGGGCGACGGGCTTGAGCCGCTGGAGGTCGGTCCAGGTCAGCACGCCCGGGTTGAGGTGCGGGAGGAGGCCGGTCTCCTCCAGGACACGGATCGCCATGGCGCGTACGTACGCGAGGGTGTCGTCGTACCCCTCGGCCTCCAGCCACTCCCGTGCCTCGGGCCAGCGGTCCTCGGGCCGGTCGCCGAGCGTGAACAGCGCTTCCTTGCAGCCCATGGCCGCGCCCTTGCGGGCGATGTCCAGCACCTCGTCGGGCGACAGGAACATCCCGTGGCCCTCGCGCCGGAGCTTGCCGGGGACGGTGACGAAGGTGCAGTAGTGGCACTTGTCGCGGCAGAGCCGGGTCAGCGGGATGAAGACCTTGCGGGAGTACGTGATGACACCGGGCCGGCCGGCGGCTTCGAGGCCGGCGTCGCGCACCCGGGCGGCCGAGGCGGCGAGATCCGTCAGATCGTCACCTCGCGCCTGGAGCAGAACGGCGGCCTCGGTCACATCGAGAGCGACACCGTCGCGGGCCCGCTTGAGGGCGCGCCGCATGGAGTTGGTGGTCGGACGTCCGCGCTGAGGATCGGTCATGGAGCGAGCATACGAGCGAGGCGCGCGCCCCGGACCAGGGACTCCGTGGGACCGGCGGGGCCGAAGGCGCGACCCTGGCGCCTGGGCCGCTGGAGCGGTCGGGGGCCGTAGGGTCGGGACGGTGATGGAAACGATCGTCTTCGACATCGGCGAAACACTCGTACGCGACGACCGCCACTGGGCGTCCTGGGCGAACTGGCTCGGAGTTCCGCCGCACACGCTCAGTGCGTTGGTCGGCGCGGCGGTCACCCAGGGCCGCGACAGCGCCGACGCGCTGCGCATCCTGCGCCCCGGCATGGACGTCAGAGAGGCGTACCTGGCGCGTGCGGCGGCCGGACGCGGCGAGCATCTCGACGAGACGGACCTCTACCCCGATGTCCGCCCCGCCCTCGCGAAGCTGCGCGCGCTGGGGGTGCGGGTGGTGGTGGCGGGCGACCGGACGGTACGGGCCGGGGAGCTGCTGCGGGCCCTGGACCTGCCCGCGGACCTGGTCGTCACCTCGGACGAGTGGGGCGTGACCAAGCCGGACCCGGCGTTCTTCGCACGCGTACTGGAGGTGTCGGGGGCCGCCCCGGAGCGCACCTTGTACGTGGGCGACCACCCGGCCGACGACCTGTTCCCGGCCAAGTCCTCCGGCCTGCGCGCGGCGCATCTGCGCCGCGGTGCGTACGGGCACTGGTGGGCGGACCATCCGGACGTGGTGGAGACGGCGGACTGGCGCATCGACGCGCTGACGGAACTCCCGGCACTGGTGGCCGAGGACCGCGACTCCACCCCGTCGGGCGATTGAGGACGGGACCGTCGTCCGCGTGAGCGGACATCATTCGTGACACAGCCACCGGCCGCGCCGCGTCCGCGTCCTGGGCCGCGCCACCCCGCCCGTATCCGCGCGGCCCGATAATCGCTGGATCCGGCTCGGGCGCATTGTTACGGTCACCTCGACCACGGTGTCGACCGTCGCCGAACCATGGGCGCCTGCCCTGGAAAGAAGTTGATGTATGCCCCGGCCAGTAGTTCCGAGCTTCCCTCGTCGCGCCTCCAACCGCGCAGGGGCAACCGGAGCTGCGTGCATGCGCACGCCCGCGGCATCGCGCTGACCCGCGTTCCCTGACCGGTACGCATTTCCGCCTCGTCAGTACGTGATCCCCGGCTGACGTCTCATGCCTCTGAGGCCCATGCCCCCGAGGGCTGCTCGGTACTTCCCTGCTGCATTGCTCATCCTCTTCGGCAAGGAGAAAACCGGGTGTCCACCGACAACCCCCAGAACCGTTCGACCAAGTCCTCCGCCAACGGCGCCGGCGCCTGTCTGAGGACCGACACCTTCACGTGCCTGTGGTGCGGGCTGACCGTCGCCACGCAACTCTCACCCCGCCTGCAGCCGCGCAGCTCGGGCATGGTCGAGAACGAACGTGACATGTGGGGGGTGTGGTGTCACGTTGTGCGGACCGGGTGGTGCCTGACTTGCGGCGAGCTCAGCACCAACCGCACCACGGGGGACGACAACACCCTCGCCCTGTTGCGGATGGCGGTACGCCCGCCGGCACCGGGGGACCGATACCGTCGCCCGCTCGACACAAGATGCAACACGTCGGACGCTATCGAGTGCTGTACGAGACCGCAGAGGCCCAGGTCACCCTTATCGTGCTTCGCCTCGGCCGCGTCGGCTGACCGTCACGGGGTCGTGGCCAACTCGGCCCAGACCGTCTTGCCCACGCCCCGGTCCTTCACGCCCCACGACGCCGCCAGCGCCTCGACCAGACGCAGGCCGTATCCCGATTCCGCGCCGGGCCGGAGCGGCTGAGGCTCCGGCCCCCGCTCTCCCCGCGCGTCCGACACCTCGATACGGAGCGTGCCCGCGAGGGCGACGAGCCTCAGTTCGAAGTCCCGCCCCGCTACGAGCCCGTGCAGCACCGCGTTGGCCGCCAGCTCGGACACGATCACGGCGGCATCGTCGGAGAGCTCGCTCCCGTACGGCACACCCCACTCGTCGAGTTGATGCACAGCGAGCCGACGGGCGAGCCGCGCGCCTCGGCGGGTGGCGCTGAACCGCTGGACGAACTCGGCGCCCACAAGGGTGATTTCGGCGTTCATGTGACTCAGCGTGTCCGGTTCCTCGTACGCTGACCAGGAGTGACACCACGACTCCGAGGAGCTGTACGGGCACGCCCGGTCGGCTGTACGGGGCGTCGGCCGTGACCGGGCGGACAGAGAGCGGTGCGGAGTAGATGGCGAACGCGGAACGTGAGGAACGACCGGAGCGACCGGCCGAGTCGGACGGGACGGCGCACCTGTTCAGGGCGCTGGGCAAACAGATCAAGGTGCTGCGCGAACGCGCGGGCCTGAGCCAGAGGGATCTGGGGCTCGCTGCGCATTGCGGGGAGGACCTGATCTCCGCGATGGAGCGGGGCGTGCGGACGCCGCAGCCGGATTTCCTGGGGCGTGCCGACACGTTGCTGAACGCGGGAGGCGTGCTGGCGGCGGCGGTCGATGAGGTGCGGGAGGCGTTGTCGCGGACACGGACGCGGCACCCGGACTGGTTCCGGGACTTCGCACGGGTGGAAGCCGATTCCGTGGCGCTCCACGAGTACAGCAACCAGGCAATTCCCGGTTTGCTCCAGACAGAGGAATACGCGCGAGCAGTATTCACGAAGCGCCGACCCCTGCTGGACGAGCAGACGGTAGAGAAACGGGTCGCGGATCGACTCGCCCGTCAGCAGATCTTCGAACGCTGGCCCGCACCGACCTTCAGTTTCGTAGTGGAGGAGGCGGTTCTTCAACGCCCACTCGGCGGACGCACCGTCCACATCGGCCAACTGCATAGGCTGAGCCAGATCGGCCGAATGCGAACGGTAGAACTTCAGGTGATCCCGATCGATCGAGACGAACATCCCTCGATGGATGGGCCATTCACCCTCCTCACCCCCAAGGGCCGTAGCGAGGCTGCGTACACGGAGATCCAGGGCCATGCTCGCCTCATCACCGATCCGGACGAGGTCCGCCTGTTCAACGAACGCTATGGGATCATGCGGGCGCAGGCTCTCACGCCCAGGGAGTCCCTGACGCTGATCGAGAAGATGCTGGGAGAGCGATGAACACCGAGCAACTGCACTGGTTCAAGAGCAGCTACAGCGGCGGCGAGGGTGGAACCTGCGTCGAGGTCGCCTACGACTGGCGCAAGTCCAGTTACAGCACCGGAGAAGGCGGCAATTGCATCGAAATCGCCACCTGCCCCACCACCATCCACATCCGCGACTCCAAGGTCGCCCAGGGCCCGCACCTCGATGTGTCCCCCGCCACCTGGTCGGCGTTCGTCGCATACGCGCAGCTGGGGTAGTCCGCCCTGGGGAAGGCCAGGGAGACGTTGTGGCCGTCGAAGCCGAACAAACCGGCGATCCCGGCGGCCCAATTCCCCCGACGGTGCAAGCCCATGCACGACCGTGATCCCCGCGTGATCACCACCCCGTAACCTCCCATCGGCCAGGGGATTTGCGGGGTACGCGATCAAGGCGGGGGCAGGACATGACATACCGGCGCGCAGCGATACCGGCACTGGCCGGAGGACTACTGCTCACGGCGCTCCTGTGGTGGGCGGGGGCGAGCGTGAACGCGCTGCACCTGCCGGGCACCGCCGACGTGATCGGCGGCCGGGCAGCCGCCGATCTCGAATACTGGCTCACTCCCTGGTCGTACGATCCCCCGGACTCGGTCCGGCTCGGCGCCGAGGTGTCCGGCGGGATCGGGGACACAGCCGTGACCGACGGCAGCCGCTACCTCTCGCTGTACGCGACCGGGATGCAGATCAGGTTTGTCGCGGTCTTCGCCTTCTTCGTACCCGGGGCGCTGCTCCTGGTACGCAGGCTGCCGCCGGTACGCGGCCGAATCGTGGCCGCGCTGCTCGCGGTGTGGGCCTGGGGCCTGGTGGCCGGGACCCTGGCGGTGACCGTCTCCGCGCCGTGGCTGATCGCCGCGCGGGGGCGCGGCAGTTACCGCTTCCTGCCCCAGTTGGCGGGGGTGATCTCCTCCGGGCGGCAGATCCTGACGTTGATCGCGCTCGTCGCGGCGGCGGCCACCGTGCTCGCGGCGTGGGTCACCGCCAAGGGTGCCGGTGTGCTGCCACGGCAGAACGTTCCGGCACGCGCCGCCCGCCTGGCCGCCACCTCCGGGACCTTCGTCGTCGCGTTGTCCTTGGTGGTTCTCTCGTACCAGCCGGTCGCCGCGACCCTCCAGAGCGTCCCCCTGTCCGGTCGGCTGCTCTCCGAACCGGGCGATCTCCTGCGCCAGTGGCTGCTGCTCGGGGCCTGGGCGGGCCCGGCGGGCACGCCGGTCGGCGACTGGCTCCTGTACCGCGTCCCCGATGTACTGCTGCTCGCCGTGGTGTGGTGGTCGCTGCGGTGGCTGCCCGCACTGCTGACCCGGGCCACTGTTCCGGCGATGGCGGTCGGCACGGTCTGTGCGACCGTTATCGGGCTGCTGGCGAGTCAGTTGCTGCATCTCGTGACGATCGCGTCGGACTCGGGCATGCGCTGGGGGCTCGTATACCTGTCAGCCGGCATCGGTGGCGGCGTCCCGGCCGCCCTGACCTGCGGTCTGGTGGCGGGCGTCGCGGCTGTCGTGACACTGCGGTTGACCGCAGGCCGCACGGAGACCACCGACGCCATGGCCCCCGCCCCGCCTGCCGCACTGCCGGACCAGCCCGCGTCATGATGTCGCCCGGTCCGCCTTCGTGGCCGGTGTACGGGCAGCAGGTCCGAGTTCCCGCCGGTACTGCACCGGATCGCGGCACCCCCGACTCGGTGCAGTACGACGCGGCCGGCCGCCACTCGGCGGGCCCGGACGTATATAGCTAGCCTTCAAGGCTTCGGAAGAACTGCGACCGCTGCGACCGCGCCTTCCGCTCCCCCACCCCGGGCAACTGCCACGACCGCACAGCCGACGAACCGCACCTCCTGTCGGCCTGAACAAGTGCGGTCTCTACCCTGTGGTGATCACTGCTGGGCCACGGGACAGGTGGGTGAGGGAACGTCATGACGAGTGCTCCGGCGTTGGCAGAACTGCGTGAGGTCTGTCAGCCGAACGCGAAGCTTCAGAGCCGTAACGGGGAGCACTGGGCGGGCCGCCTGTACATGCGGCGGATCTCCCTGCGGACCACCCGGCAGCTGGTGCGTACGCGCGTGACGCCCGATCAGCTCACCTGGACCATGGTGGTGTGCGGCGTGGCCTCCGGTTTCGCACTCCTCATACCCGGCCTGGCAGGAGCCCTGCTCGCGGCGGTGCTCTTCCAACTGTTCCTGCTCTTCGACTGCGTGGACGGCGAAGTCGCCCGCTGGAAGGGGCAGAACAGCGCGACGGGCATCTACGTCGACCGACTCGGGGCCTACCTGGCGGACGCGGCGCTCATGATCGGGGCCGGGTTCCGGGCGGCGCGCGGCGCTTCGGACCTCTGGGTGTCGGCGGGGCTCGCGGCGGCGCTCGGAATCGTCCTGCTGAAGGCGTCCACGGATCTGGTGGATGTCGCGCGCTACCGCCGCGGTCTGCCGCTCGCCGACGACGAGGCGACCCGGCCCCGGTCGGCGGGGCTGGCCTCGGCTCGGCGTCTGGCCTCGGCCTTCAAGATCCATCGGATCACCAACGGCATCGAGGCGTCCCTCGTCCTGCTGGCGGTTGCCGTGGTCGACCTGTTCATGGGCAGCATCGAGGCGACCCGGATGACGGTGCTGGCCATCGCGGTCATCACCTGGGTCATGGTCGTGGCCCACCTGGCCTCGATCCTGTCCTCCTCACGCCTTCGCTGAGGCCCGCCCGCCCCACCCCCCTGCTGGATTGCCGCGGCAGGGCAGTCCAGCAAACTCTGTGCCCCGGTGGGCCCCACGCCCCTGAGAGGGGCAGCCGGTGGCCTCCCTCGGCGCCCGCGCCCCGTACCCGCGCCCCGAACGACAACGTCGGTCTCCAGGACCACAACCGGGTCTTGGAGACCGACGTCGCGCCAGGCCCCGAATTCGCCAACAACGTCCTGCCTGAGGGCGGGACCGGCAGTCGTGCTCCCGGAGACGACGCCCCTAGACGAGGGCCACGGCGAACAGCGTGAAGGCGAGCACGATGACTCCCACGCGGACGTAGTGGAACCGGTCCCAACGCCCCACCTGCTGCTTCCAGTCCGCGGGCACGCCTTCCTGTGACCAGGTCGCGACGCGTGAGTTGATCGGCACGAGCAGCAGGATCGACATCACCACGCTCACCACGAGCAGCACTGCGCCCGCGGCGACGAGCGACGCGCCCGCGTCGCCCCACGTCAGCGTCGACCACACCGCGCCGAGAACGACCGAGCCGATGTACCAGAACGGCATCACCCGGCCCAGGACACGCGCCCCGTCGCTGCGGGCTTCGACCCCGCCGTCGTTCGGAAGCCGGTCGAGGATCGGGTTCACGAACACCGCCACCGCGAACTCCACGCCCACCATCAGCCCGACCACAACGACCGTGACGACGGCCAGTACGTCCTGCATGACCCCTCCAAAGGCTGACCTAGCGGCGCTAGGTTCTGACGCAATGCTAGACATGTCATCGCTCTATTGTCTAGCGGTGCTAGCATCGAGTCATGTCAGTACACGAACGCAAGGAACGTGAGCGGGCCAACCGCCACAGGCTGATCGTCTCCACGGCCCGCGAACTCGCCGAGGCCCACGGCTGGGACGCCGTCACCACGCGCCGGCTCGCCGAGCGGATCGAGTACAGCCAGCCCGTGCTCTACAGCCACTTCCGGGGCAAGAACGAGATCGTGGCAGCGGTCGCGCTGGAGGGGTTCGCCGAGCTGACGACCGCGCTGCGCGCCGCGGTGCCGGAGGGGCCCGCCGACCGGGAGGCGGTGGCCGCACTGGCCCGCGCCTACACCGACTTCGCCGCGCGCAACCACGCCCTGTACGACGCGATGTTCAGCCTCGACAACGGCCTCCCCTTCGCCGACGACGCCACGCCCGCTCCACTGCGCGAGGCGTTCCAGGCCCTGCTGGACCCGCTCGTCGACCACGCACACCCCGATGAACCGGGCTTGTTCGTCGAGACGTTCTGGGCCGCGCTGCACGGACTGGTCACCCTCACCCGCGCCGGACGCCTGCCCGCCGACCGGGTCCCCGACCGCCTCACGCTCCTGGTCGACCGCTTCGTCCCCCGCTAGGGTCCGCTCCGGCCCGGCTCGCCGCCTGTCCTCCGGATCACCGCGTCCGGGCCGCCGGGCCGTTCTCCCGCCTCCGTTGAAGTACGGGTTTCCTTATCCTGGCCGGATGACCACTCCTCCTGAACTCGTCATATTCGACTGCGACGGCGTACTCGTCGACAGCGAGCGCATCGCCGTGCGCATCCAGGTCGAAGTGGGCGCCGAACTGGGGTGGTCGCTGACGGCGGAAGAGGTCATCGAGAAGTTCGTGGGCCGGTCGAACAAGTCCATCGGTGCGCTGGTCGAGGCCCACCTGCCCGGCAAGTCCGCCGTCTGGCAGCAGCGCTTCGAGGACCTCCACCGTGCCGCCGTGGACTGCGAACTCGTCGCGGTCGACGGCATCCACGAGGCGCTGGCCGCCCTCGCGCTGCCCACCTGTGTGGCATCGAGCGGCAGCCACGAGAAGATGCGCCACACGCTCGGCCACACCGGGCTCCACTCCCACTTCGAGGGCCGCATCTTCAGTGCGAGCGAGGTCGCGAACGGCAAGCCCGCCCCCGATCTCTTCCTCCACGCGGCTCGACAGATGGGCGTCGAGCCCGCAGCCTGCGTCGTCGTCGAAGACAGCAAGTACGGCGTGCAGGCCGCCCGTTCGGCCGGAATGCGGTCACTCGGCTACGCAGGCGGCCTGACCCCGGCGCACTGGCTGGAGGGCCCGGACACGGTGGTCTTCGACGACATGCGCAAACTGCCGGTGCTCTTGTCGGAGATCTGACGGCCGGCCACCTCAAGCCCTTTACGCGTAGGGCGGCTCGGGATGGTCGCTACCCTGTTCTCCCCCTGCCACGAGGCGGGGAGAACAGGGGTGGGACATGCGCAGAAGAATGGCTGCGGCCTCGGTGGTGGCGGCAGTGGCTGCCACCGGGATCGTGGTGGCGCCGGCCGCTCACGCGGAGGGGCGGGGTGACATCCGGGTCACCAAGACCGTCGTGAACGGTGGCAGCAATGTGGTCGTCGGGGTCAAGAACGCCAAGCGTTTCCTGATCACCATGACGATCAAGGACAACTCGGGGGTGAAGGGGGTCACCTATGTGTCCGCGTACAACGCGACCCATGGTTACGAGCCGGTCGACCACCTCGGCACGACGTGCAAGAAGGTCAGCACGACGACGTCCGTGTGCACCGCGACGATACAGATCGACCCCACGTGGATCGACTCGTACGGAAGCGGCAACGAGGGCTGGGACGCCAACGCAGTCGCGGGGAACTGGCAGGTCGACGCTACGGTCCAGGCCAATGACCGCGACTACTGGATCTCCGACCGCATCGCCTCGTTCAAGGTGAAGCGCGCCGCGACCCTGACCACGGACGCCACGCCCGAGCCGGTCAGGAAGGGGGGCACGCTGACCGTCACCGGAAAGCTGTCGCGGGCCAACTGGACGGACCTCAAGTACCACGCGTACACCAAGCAGGTGGTGAAGCTGCAGTACAAGAAGCCCGGCGGCGCGTACAGCACCGTGAAGACGGCGACCACGGACAGCAAGGGCCACCTCCGCACGACGGTGAAGGCCACCGCTTCGGGCAGCTGGCGCTGGGCGTTCCTCGGTACGACCACGACCACGAAGGTCGTCTCCACCGGCGACGCCGTCACGGTGAAGTGACCTCGCGGCGGGCCGGATAACGGCCTGCCGACGGGTCACCGTTCCTCGTGCACCGGCCGCTGCCGTCCGAGGAATCGCTCGCGGGCGGCCGTCCGGCCGGGCCGCCCGGGCCACGAGCGGGCCGGCCCGAGCGGCCCGCGCCCGCTCTGCCGCGTCACCCCGGACACGGCTACAGATACTCCGCGTACGCGTCCAGCACCCGCAGTACTTCCGCCGCTCCGGCCGGAGGCAGTTGCAGGACGATCTCCTCGAAGCCCAGGTCCGCGTAGTGCGCCAGCTTCCCCGGGCTCGGGAGCACCGCGTAGGGGACCACCTGGAGCTGCTTCGGGTCGCGGCCGGCCGATTCCCAGGCCTCGCGCAGCTTCGGTACGGACTCCGTCAGGCCGCGGCCGCCGATCGGGAGCCAGCCGTCGGCGTACTGGGCGATGTGCGCGAACAGCTTCGGGCCTGCCGCGCCGCCGATCAGGGTGCGGGGGCCGTTCACCGGGCCGCGGGGCACCTGGACCGGCTTCGGGTACGCGTGGCTGGCGCGGACCGAGCCGAACTCGCCGTCGTACGCCGTCGGTTCGTCCGACCACAGGGCACGCATCAGGGCCATGCGGTCGCGGACGAGGTCCCGGCGCGTCGACCAGTCCACGCCGTGGTCCGCGGCTTCCTCGATGTTCCAGCCGTAGCCGAGGCCCAGCGTGAAGCGGCCACCGGAGAGGTGGTCGAGGGTGGCGATCTGCTTCGCCAGGTCGATCGGGTCGTGCTGGGCGACGAGCGTGATGCCGGTGCCGAGGGCGAGGCGTTCGGTGACCGCGGCGGCCTGGGCGAGGGCGACGAAGGGGTCGAGGGTGCGGCCGTACTCGGGCGGGAGTTCGCCGCCCGCCGGGTAGGGGGTGTCCCTGCTCACCGGGATGTGGGTGTGCTCGGGCAGGTAGAGCCCGGCGAACCCGCGCTGTTCGAGCTCGCGGGCGAGCCGCAGCGGCGTGATCGTCTCATCGGTGAGGAAGATCGTTGTGGCGATCCGCATATGAGGAAACCTCCGTCGTGATCCGCTGAGGGCCTCAACGTATGCCGTGCGGTGCGCAAAAGCCGAGTGTCCGGGAGTTCGGTCCCCGGTCGTGCCTCCCGCCGTTTCCCCGGAGTTCATGGCTCCCGGCCAGGGTCGGGTATGTCACCCCTCGCCAGTCACGACACCCCGGGGAGCCACTCGTATGTCCGCATCGCAATCCGCCCACGGCCGCCCGATGGCCAGGCGCGGCCTTCTCGTCGGTACGGCCGCCACCGCTCTGACGTTGGGCACTGTGAGCTTCGCCGACGCCGCGACCGGGGACGACGCCCCGGACCGGACCAGGACCGTGCGCGGCACCCTGCCGACCGGGTCGCCCGACTATGTGTACCTGCCGGTCGACGTACCGCGCGGGGTACGGGAGATCGCCGTCTCGTACACGTACGAGAAGACGCCCGTCCCCGCCGGGACCCAGGGCAACGCCCTCGACATCGGCATCTTCGACGAGCGCGGCACGGAGCTGGGCGGGCGCGGGTTCCGGGGCTGGTCCGGCGGGGCGCGCAGCAGCTTCTTCATCCGGGCGGACGAGGCGACGCCCGGCTATGTCGCGGGGCCGGTACGGGCCGGGACCTGGAACATCGCCCTCGGGCCGTACACCGTCGCCCCGGAAGGGCTCCCGTACGAGGTGACGATCACCCTGCGCTTCGGGCCCACCGGGTCCACGCCGAAGCCCGTGTACCCGCCGGAGCGGGCGAAGGGGCGCGGGCGCGCCTGGTACCGCGGGGACTGCCATCTCCACTCCGTCCACTCGGACGGCAAGCGCACCCCGGCCGAGATCGCCGCCGCCGCTCGCGCGGCCGGGCTCGACTTCATCAACAGCAGCGAGCACAACACGTACTCCGCGCACAGCGCGTGGGACGGGCTGTGGGGTGACGATCTGCTCGTCCTCACGGGCGAGGAGGTCACCACCCGCAACGGGCATGTGATCGCGCTCGCCACCGACCCCGGCACGTTCGTCGACTGGCGCTACCGGGCCCGCGACAACCGGTTCGGGCACTATGCGAAGGCCGTGCGCCGGGCCGGTGGTCTGGTCGTGCCCGCTCATCCGCACGCCACCTGCATCGGCTGCCACTGGAAGTTCGGCTTCGGCGAGGCGGACGCGGTGGAGGTGTGGAACGGGGCGTACACCCCGGAGGACGAGATCGCCCTCGCCGAGTGGGACAACTCCCTTGTGGCGGCGGTCCGTACGTCGAAGCCATGGGTCGCGGCAATGGGCAACAGCGACGCGCACCGGGAGCCGGACAAGGTGGGGCTGCCGCAGACAGTCGTCCTCGCCGACGAGCTGTCGCGCGAGGCGATCACGGCCGGAATCCGGGCCGGGCACTCCTACATCGCCGAGTCGTCCGCCGTCACCCTGTCCTTCGGGGCCTCGGGCGGGCGCGGCCTGCACGCGGGGATCGGTGAACGGCTGCGGGTGGACGGGGACGACACCCCGGTCACCGTACGGCTGGAGGTGACCGGGGCACCCGGCTGCACCGCGCGCTTCGTCACCGACCAGGGCACGCTGTTCACGGCCACGCTGCCGGAGTCGGGGACGGGGGTGGTGGAGTGGCGTACGACGCCGGTGTACGCCGCCTATGTGCGGGCCGAGGTCCGGCACCCGGCGACGGTGCCGGGGCTGCCGGGGGCACTGGCGGCGCTCACCAATCCGGTGTTCCTGGAGGGTTAGGGGCAGCGTACGACTGCGCGCTACGCCGTCGTCGGCGCGGGAGTCTCGCCGGCGCGGTCGACTGCGGCCCTGGTGAGGACCGCGGAGGTGCCGACCACGGTCCCGGCCGGGCCGGCGTCGCCGGCTTCGGTGAGGACCGTGCGTTCGCCGAGGAATGCGTACGTGGTCCGGTCGAAGACCCACTGCGTTTGCTGCCCGTGTGCCGTACGGGCGACGGCGACGCCTTCGCGCCCCGTGGCGTCGGCGGCCTCATGGATCACCGTGACGCCGGGGATCTTCGCGGCGGCCTTGTAGAGCGCGGCGCTGACCTGCGGTGGTGCCCAGGTCTCGGCCAGCAGGTCGCCGATCGCGGTGAATGCTCGCTGGTCCGGGTCCTGGCCCTGCCCGCGGGTCTCATTCCGGATCAGCCTCAGCAGGGCGTCGGGGTCGGTGGGCAGCGACGCGACGTACTCGTGGGTCGGGTCGCTGATCGACGGGCCCTTCTTGTGCAGGGTGCTCGGCCTGGGTGTCGCCCCCGGGCCGTCGAGGTGGTAGACGGGTGCGTCGTCGCCGAGCCGGCTGTCGGGCTCGCCCTCCTCGCGCAGCAGGCCGGGGCGGCTGCCGTCGGCGGACGACCACACCTGCCGCGTGTGCGCGGGAGCCATGGTCACGGGGCCTCCTGCGGCGCTCTGCCCGGCGTAGGCGACCTTGCTCTCGATGTAGAGGAACTGGTCGGCGCGGACCGCCGGTTGCTTCGTCCCGGCGGCGGCGAGTGCGATGCGTTCGAGGAGCTGTGTCGCCTCGGGTGCGCCGGTGGCGCTGCCGTCCTTGACCGCGGTGGTTCCGTGCCCGGGGGTGTCCGCGAGGTTCACCACCATGACGCCGCCGACCGCCAAGGCGCAGGCGACAGCCGGCGCCACGAACCGGACCGGACGCCGGCGCGGGCGTGAGGCCGGGGCGGTGAAGTCGGGCGATCCGGCAACGACGGCCTTGCGCAGCAGTGCCTCCTTCAGCAGCAGTTCACGGTCGGGGCCCAGGCCGGGGACCGGTGGCGGGGGCAGCAGGTCGGTGAGGGCGTGGCGTTCGGTCTCCTCGGACCGGTGGTGCGCAGAGCGTCGCGGGGTGGTGTTCATCCGTGGTTCTCCTGGGTCAACGACCGGGCCGCGGGGAAGCGGCCCGGTACTGGCTTGTCGGGGGTGGCGGAGGGTTCCCGGTTTTCCGCCGCGGGGGGCCGTTCGGCTCCGGCCCGCGTGGCTTGCGAGCGTGGGACGCGGACTTCGGCGTCGGTGAGTTCGCGCAGCCGGGTACGGGCGCGGGACAGGCGTGAGCGGACGGTGCCGACCGGCACGCCGAGTGCCGCGGCCGCGGCCGCGTAGTCCAGGCCGGCCCACACCACAAGGGTGAAGACCTCCCGGTCGCGCCGTCGCAGGCGGGCGAGTGCGGTGTGCGCGGCGCGCAGTTGCTCGGCATCCGCGAGGTGCGTGACGAGATCGTCGGTGAAGTCCGGAATGGAGCCGCGTTCCGGGACGCGGGCGAGCGCGATCTCGCGGCGTCGGCGTGCGCGTGCGTTGCGTCGCATGATGTTGGTGGCGATTCCCAGCAGCCATGGGCGCAGGCTGTCCCCGTCGGGGTGCAGCTTCTCCCGGCTGCGCCATGCCTCCAGGAAGGTCGCCGAGGCGACGTCCTCGGCCTCCGCCCAGTCGCCCGTCACCCGCAGCGCATAGCGGTACAGCACCTGGGCGTGCTCGTCGTACAGCTCCCCCAGGGCGTCGCGGTCTCCGCGGCGGAAGCGATTCCTCATGAGTGTTTCCACACTCTGCTCTGCCGCGTCCGTTGCGCCGGTTCCGGTGACGTGCGCCACATATGCCGCCCGGGGCCGCGACTCCATGCGCGGTGTGACGCGGCTCACGGGAACGCCGGCGCCCGGCAGCGCAGTGCACGTCATGAACAGTTCTTCCGTATCCCGCGTATCCCGCCGGAGTGTCCTGCGGACTCTGGCTCTCGCCGTCGCCCTGGTCGGCAGCGCGACACCGGCCTGGGACACCACGGCCTTCGCCGCAGAGCCGGAGACGTACGCCCTCACGATCAACCACCTCGACCGCGCCGGCCGCTCGACGGGGGACTACGAAACCACCGTCACCGGGATCTCCGGCGCGGGTGCCGACGAGTCCGTCCAGCCGCACGACGCCTCCGGCACGACCACCGTGCGCCTGCCCAAGGGCCGTTACCTGCTGGACAGTTTCCTGACCGCCGGCAACGGCGCGGACGGGATGGACTGGATCGTCCAACCGCGCCTCGACCTCGACCACGACACCACCGTCACCGTCGACGCGCGGACCACCGCCCCCGTCGACGTGACTCCGCCCGACCGCGCCGCGGGCTTCCTGAACGGCGGGATGTTCGCCGAGGTCACACACGGCGGCACCACCCGCTTCATCAACCGGGTCGTCGCCGCTCCCAACCTGCGCGTCGCCCACCTGGGCCCCGCCGCCGAACCCGGCTCGGTGAAGCAGTGGTACGACTCGCACTGGACGACCGGGGCCACCGGCTACGCGCTCGGCTACACCTTCACCGGCACCCGCGCCCTGACCGGGCTCACCCGGCACCCCTCCGCGAAGGACCTGGCCACGGTGCAGATCCGCGGCGCGGCCCGGCCGGGCACCGCGGGCGCCGCGACCATCGACCTGATACCGAGTGCCGGACCGACCATCGGCGTCACGCAGAAACTGACGACCCCCGGCACCACCACCTACCTCGTGACACCCGAACGCGGCACCTGGGACGTCACCTACTGGGCCCCCGCCGAGCCGGGCACGGCAGCGAACCGCTACAGCGCCAACGGCATCGCCGTGCGCGCCGGGGCCACGACCACGCACACCTTCGACAACGCCGTCTTCGGCCCCCACCTCACCGACCGCCCCGGCGTCGTGCGCGACGGCAACCGGCTTGCCGTCGATGTCCCGCTGCTCGCCGACGGCGACGGCCACGTGCCGTCGTCACCGCCGTACGGCGCGGCGTCGACCACACTGCACCGCAACGGGGTGCTCGTCGGGACGCAGTCCGGTGCCCCCGGACGAGCCGAGTTCACCGTGCCGGCGGGGCGCGCGGCGTACCGCGTCACCAGCACGGTGAAGCGCGGCGGTGCGCCCGGCACCGCCACCCGCGTGACCGCGTCGTGGACCTTCACCTCGGACACGACGGCCGGTCCGGCCCCGGTGCCGGTGAGCGCCGTGCGATTCTCGCCCGCGCTCAGCCCGACCGGCACCGCAGCGGCGGACACGGCACTCCGTGTCCCCGTCACCGTGCAGGGCGCCGCCTCGGACGGACGCATCCGCTCGCTGGCAGTCTCGGTATCCGTGAACGGCGGAGCCTCGTGGACCCGGGTCCCGGTCGAGAACGGCGCCGTGACGGTCCGCAACCCACGCGCGGGCACCGGCGTCTCCCTGCGCGCAGAGCTGACCGACACGGCCGGGAACACCCTCACCCAGACCGTCGTCGACGCCTACCGCACGCAGTGACCCCGTAGTCCGGGCAGACGAACGGCGCGTGAGGCCTTCGGCTTCCGGCACGTTCGTCGACGCATGGACGAACAGCGCACGCCGGACAGCGGGCCCGAGGCCGGCGGGTACGCGGCCTCGGAGGGTGCTGAAGATCTTGGCCGGATCAGGGAGCGGCGTTCGGTGCGTGCAGCTGCAAGGCGCCGGAGCGTCCTCGAATGGGGTCTCCCCTGCTCGAACGAAGCTGAGAGCTCGGGGAAGGAGCTATCAGGGCGTTTCGGCAACGCCGCAGATGTGCGTGCCGGGCGTCGCGAGCCCGGCCAAGGATCTTCAGCACCCTCCTCGGGCGAGGGGAAGCTGCAGGACGGTCCCGGACGGGGGGTGCGCACCGGGCAACGCGGCCGAGGGGCGGCTCGCCGGCAAGTCGTCTCGATGTCAAGATATTGAATTCAACATACCTGCCGTCCGTGCCGACGCACCCCGCCCCTGTGCGCTTCACGGCCGGGAGCGTCACAGTGGAAGGGGGGACACCGGGCGGGCCTGCCGGAGGAGGTGTCCGGATGGATGTGACCGGCGAAAGCGACGACCGGCTCCGGGACCACCGCAGCGAACGGCACTTCGACGCGACCGCGGAGCCACGCGGCGACGGCGGGCGGACGGGTGCGGCACCCTGTTTCGTCGTACAGATCCACCAGGCGCGGCGCATGCACTTCGACTTCCGGCTGGAGGTCGGCGGCGTGCTGAAGTCATGGGCGGTGCCGCGCGGACCTTCGGAGAACCCGCGCGAGAGGCGGCTGGCCGTCCCCACGGAGGACCATCCGCTGGAGTACCGCACATTCGAGGGAGTCATCGCGAAGGGCAGGTCCGGCGGCGGCACGGTGATCGTCTGGGACCAGGGCACCTACCGCCCGCTCAGCCACGACCGCTGGGGCGCGCCCGTGCCGTTCGAGCAGTCCCTGGAGGACGGGCACGCGACCTTCTGGCTCGACGGCACCAAGCTGCACGGCGAGTTCGCCCTCACCCGCTTCAAGGGAGGCGGTGCGAACGACGCCCCGGGCGAGGAGATATGGCTGCTGATCAAGGCCAAGGACGGGCGCGCCACCCATGACGGGCCGGACACACCGGACCCGTACCGGGCACGTTCGGCCCGTACGGGGCGCACCCTGCAGGAGGTCGCAGCCGAGGAAGGGGGCGGACCTTCGTGACCGCCCGCAGGACCGTTGAGGTCCTTCTCAGCCGCTACGGCACCACCTACGCCGCCGAGGCCGGCATCCGGCTGCGGAACACACCGCAGCCCCTGTACCAACTCCTCGTGCTCAGCGATCTGTTGAGTGCCCGCATCCGGGCGTCCGTGGCGGTGGCGGCGGCGCGCGCGCTGTTCGCCCACGGCATGCGGTCCCCGGACCGGATGATCGGGTCGACATGGCAGCAGCGTGTCGACGCGCTGGGCGAGGGCGGCTACCGACGCTACGACGAACGGACCGCCACCCAGCTCGGCGACGGGGCGGAGCTCCTGCTGGTCGAGTACGGGGGCGATCTGCGTCGGCTGCGCAAGGAGGCCGACGGTGACCTGGACATCCTGCGGTCCGGGCTGCGCAGAACCCCGGGCATGGGCCCGGCCGGTGCGGACATCTTCGTACGCGAGGTGCAGGCCGTGTGGCCGGAGACGGCACCGTTCCTGGACGGAAAGGCTCTCCAGGGTGCCGAGAAGCTGGGGCTTCCCGCCTCGCCGGCGAAGCTCGCGCGGCTGGCGGAGCAGGCTGAGCAAGCCGAGGAGGCCGACGACCGCGGGCCGGCCGTGCTCGCGGCGGCCCTGGTGCGCGCCGCGCTGGACAAGCACGTCGTGGACGACGTCGCAGCGCGGGCCTGAGGGAGCGGCCCACCGCCCCGGCCCGTCGGCCCGCTGCGCCCCCTTACACCCCCGCGGCGGCCGCCCGGCTCAGGAACGCCGGCCGGGCCCGATTCTCCGGCTTGTCGATCTCCGGGCCGAGCTCGAAGCCCGCCCGGACCAACCGCGCGACGGCCTTGTCGTTGCGGGCATCCGGCTCGACGACGATCCGCAGGTGCGCCGGGTCGCTGAAGACTTGACCGCCGCCTGCACGCCCTCGCGGCGGGCGTCCGCGGCGCCCGCGTCACCACTCGGGAGATCCCCGCCCCTTACGCCACCGTCCAGCCGCTGCTGGCCGACATCGACGGCGAACTGTCCCGGCTGGTCCCCGACATGCGCCGCCTGAAGCTCACCCGCGCGGACGGCGACCGCATCGAGGCCGTGGCCCGCAGCCGCTACGGCATGCACGCCCGCTTCCACGGCGTACGCCGTCCCGGCCGGCTCTGGCTCCAGAGCCGCTTCGTCCTGATCGGCATGGCGGCCACCCCGTCCCCCACCGCCCCCGGCCACACCCTGGTCGCCTTCACGGGCGGCGTACGCCTCCCGGGCCGCGCGGCCCTGATCCCACTCGGCGTGTCCCACGCAGGCCGCCGGGTCCTGGGCCGGCTGGCAGCCCGCGTGGGCGGGTAGCCGTACGCACGGTCCACAGCTTGTCCGGGTCTCAGCCAAAAGCCCCGGCCGTCAGTCCTCCACGACCAGCGCCGGAGTCTCCCTCGTCAGCACCTCGCCGTGGAAGAACGCCGGGCTGCGGCGCTGCATCACCAGCATCAGCACCACACCGAGCAGCAACAGTCCGACACCGATCACGAACACCGAGCCGACCCCGAAGACCGACGAGCCGGAGCCGTACGCCGGATCCCACATGTCGTAGAGGGTCTTGCCGAAGACCGCGGTGAGCAGGATGCCGCCGACGACCGGAAAGAGGCCCTTGAAGACCAGGTCGCGGACGGAGCGGGTCAGGTCGGCGCGGAAGTACCAGGCGCAGGCGAACGCCGTCAGCGCGTAGTAGAAGCAGATCATCAGACCGAGCGCGTAGATCGTGTCGACCAGGACGTGCTCGCTGACCAGGGTCATGACCGTGTAGAAGACGCCGGTCGCCACGCCCGCCGTGACGGTGGCCTTCCCCGGGGTCCTGAAGCGCGGGTGGACACGGGCGTACGAGGCGGGCAGCGCCTCGTACGTGGACATCGCCAGGACCGTGCGGGCCACCGGGATGAAGGTGGTCTGCAGGCTCGCGGCGGCGGAGGCGAGCACGGCGATGAAGAGCAGGACGCCGAGGCCCGGGCCCATGACCGGGCCGGCGAGTGCGGCGAAGACGTTGTCGGAGGTGTCCGGGTTGGCAAGGCCGAGACCCGATCCGCCGGAGCCGACGGCCATCTGGGCGGCGACACCGGTCGCCAGGTAGGAGCCGACGAGCACGACCATCGCGATGAGGGCCGCGCGCCCGGGCGTCTTCTCGCTGCCGACGGTCTCCTCGTTGGCGGTCAGACAGGCGTCCCATCCCCAGAACATGAAGATCGACAGCGACAGACCCGCCGTGAACGCCGCGAACGACTGCACCGCGAACGGGTTCAGCCAGGACCAGGAGAAGTCCACCGACGAGGCGAACTCCCCGCTGTTCGCCTTCTGCACGGCCATCGCCACGAACAGCGCGAGGACGACGAGCTGAAGGCCCACCAGGGCGTACTGGATGCCCTTGGTGGCCGTCATCCCCCGGTAGCTGATCGCCGTGGCGATCGCGATCAGAGTCAGACAGGTGAGGATGTGGACGGGTTTGCTGTCATCCAGGGCGGCGATCGAACCGCTGCCCGTGATCTCGCCCGCCAGGAGCCAGAAGTACGAGGTGGCGACGCCCGCCAGGTTCGACAGGACGATGATCGTCGCGATGACCAGGCCCCAGCCGCACATCCAGCCGAGGCGCGGGCCGAATGCCTTCACCGTCCAGGTGAAGGAAGTGCCGCAGTCCGGCATGGCCTTGTTGAGTTCGCGGTAGGCGAATGCGACGAGCAGCATCGGCAGGAAGCCGGCCAGGAAGACGGCGGGCATCTGCACGCCGACCTCGCCCGCGGTGGAGCCGAGGGTGGAGGTGAGGCAGTAGACGGGGGCGACGGTGGAGATGCCGATCACGGCGCTGCCCATCAGGCCGACGGAGTTCCCGCCCAGGCCCTTGCCGCGTACACCGCCGTCGGCCGGGGCGGTGCCCCGTACCGGGTCTCCGGCCTGCGGCCGCGCGTCCAGCTGTGTCATGAAGAGGACGTTATGCGCTGCGATATCCACATTCGGAGGCTGAGACTCCGGAACCTCATCCTTGAATTTCGGGTGACAGAAGGGACACGCGGAAATTAATTGAAGGCAATCAACGATCGAGACCTGCCAATGAAAGGCCAATACCCGATCGCAGTGCCGTACGAGAATCGCAGCACTGTCCGCTTTGTGGTGGTTCAAAATTTTCCCGTGGGTGTCCGCTCAGCGGACACCCACGGGGTGTGCCGGTTCAGCCCGGCCAGACGATCGCCTGGAGTTCGCTGTATGCGTGCAGGGCGTACGAGCCGACATCGCGCCCGACACCGCTCTTCTTGAACCCGCCGAACGGGGCCTCCATGTTCCGCCCGATGGTGTTCACGCCGACCCCGCCGGCGCGCAGTTGCCGGGCCACCCGGAAGGCGCGTGCCACGTCCGAGGACCAGACGTAGTCGATCAGTCCGTAGTCGCTGTCGTTGGCGAGTGCGATGCCCTCGTCCTCGTCGTCGAAGGGGACGACCACGACTACGGGGCCGAAGATCTCCTCGCGGACGACGCGCATGTCGTTGGTGCAGTCGGCGAGGAGGGTGGGAGCGACGTAGAAGCCCCGGTCGAGTCCGGCCGGACGTTCGCCGCCCGTGACGATCCTCGCCCCCTCCTTCCGGCCGAGTTCGATGTACGACTCGATGCGGTCGCGGTGGGCGGCGGAGATGACCGGGCCGACGACCGTGGACCGGTCCGTCGGGTCGCCCACCTTCAGGTGACCCGCGTACGCGATGAGTTTCTCGATCAGGGCGTCGTGGGCCGCGCGCTGTACGAGGACGCGGGTCGGGGCCGTACAGATCTGGCCGCTGTAGAAGGAGAACGTGGTGCCGATGCCCGCCACCGCGGAGTCGAGGTCCGCGTCGTCGAGGACGACGGCGGCCCCCTTCCCGCCCAGCTCCATCAACTGCCGCTTCATGGAGCGCCCGCACACCTCGGCGATGCGCTGTCCGACGGCCGTGGAGCCGGTGAAGCTGACCATGTCGATGTCCGGAGAGTCGACGGCGGCCTCGCCCGCCCCGGAGCCCGATCCGGTGACGACATTGACGACGCCCGCCGGGACGCCCGCCTCTTCGAGCGCCTCGGCCATCCGGTAGACGGAGAGCGGGTCCTGCGGCGCGGGTTTCACGACGACCGTGTTGCCCATGGCGAGTGCGGGGGCGACCTTGCCGGCCGGGTTGGCCCAGGGGTTGTTGTACGAGGTGATGCAGGTGACGACGCCGACCGGCTGGCGTACGGCGAGCGCCCCGAAGACACCGGCCCGCCCCATCGGCCCGGCCTCGTTGATCTGTGGTGCGATCGCCTCCTCGACCGGTTCCAGGGCGCCCCTGGCGTACCGGCGGAAGCGGGCGGCGCCGACGGCGGCCTGCATGGCCCTGGCCGTTGACGTGGTGGCGCCGCTCTCCGCCTGGGCGAGTGCGGCGTTGCCGGTGAGGTCGCGCTGCATCAGGTCGGCGGCGCGGTCGAGGATCGCGGCGCGTTCCTCGGGGCGGGTGCGGGACCAGGTGGCGAAGGCCTCGCGGGCCGCGGCCGCCGCCGCGTACACCTGCTCGCGGCTCGCCTCCGGGGCGAGGCCGACGACCTCCTCGGTGGCCGGGTTGATCACCTCGTAGTGGCCGTGGTCGGGTTCGGTCCACTCGCCGCCGATGAAGAGTCGCCGGTTCCTGTCGCTCATACGGTGCTCACCGTCCGGGTGTCGCGGCCGGAGCGGAGCACCGTACCGGGGACCGCGCCGGTCACCTTGTCGTCGCGCAGGGTCTCCACGCCGTTGACGCGGACGGACACGATGCCAATGGCCTTGGAGTCGAGACGGGGGCTGTCGCCGGGCAGATCGTGTACGAGGGTGGCGGGCCCGGCGTCGATGCGTTCGGGGTCGAAGAGGACGAGGTCGGCGTGGAAGCCCTCCTCGATGCGGCCGCGGTCGCGGAGCCCGAAGAGTCGGGCGGGGTCGTCCGTGAGCATCTTGACGGCCTGTTCGAGGGGGAGGAGTTTACGTCGGCGCAGGCAGTCGCCGAGGAAGCGGGTGGTGTACGGGGCGCCGCACATCCGGTCCAGGTGCGCGCCCGCGTCGGAGCCGCCGAGCATGACGTCCTCGTGCTCCCAGGTCTGCCGTCGCAGCGCCCAGGAGTCGGGGTCGTTGTCGGTGGGCATGGGCCACAGAACCGTGCGCAGCTCGTCGTCGGCGCAGATCTCGACGAGGCAGTGGAAGGGGTCCTGCCCGCGTTCGGCGGCTATGTCACCCACGACGCGGCCGCTCAGTCCTTCGTTGGCCGCGCTGTACGTGTCCCCGATGACGTACCGGCCGAAATCGGCGAGGCGGCGGAAGACGCCGGCCTCCTTGCTGTCGGCGCGGCGGAGCATTTCGGCGCGGGTGCCGGCGTCGCGGAGCCGTGCGATGCGTTCGGGGACGGGGAGGGCGAGGATGTCGCCCCAGCCAGGGATGAGGTTGAGGGCGCAGAAGGTGCCGAGCGACATGTTCATGGGGGTGAGGATCGGCATGGTGAGTGCGACGATCCGGCCGCCGGCCCGGCGGGCCCGTTCGCTGGGAACGAGCTGGCGGGGTACGCGTTCGGGGACGGCGGCGTCGATGGTGAGGACGTTCCAGTTCAGTGGGCGGCCCGCGATGGCGGTCATGTCGACGAGGAGTTCGATCTCTTCGTCGGAGAACTGGTCGAGGCAGCCCGCGACGATCGCTTCGAGCTGGGTGCCTTCGTGTTCGCCGACGGCGCGGGCGAGGGCGAGGAGCTCCTCGGGGAGCGCGTGCCGGGAGGCGACGGGCTGTCCGTCGCCGTCGGAGTGGGTGGAGGACTGAGTGGTGGACAGCCCCCAGGCTCCGGCGTCCATCGCGTCGTGGAACAGCGCGAGCATGGCGCCGAGCTGTTCGGGGGTGGGCTGCCCGCCGATCGCGTCGGCGCCCATGACGTGTCTGCGCAGGGCACAGTGCCCGACCATGAATCCGGCGTTGACGGCGATCCGTCCTTCGAGGGCGTCGAGGTATTCGCGGAAGCTGGACCAGCTCCAGTCGACGCCCTCCTCCAGCGCCTTGAGGGCCATGCCCTCCACCCGCGACATCATGCGGCGGGTGTAGTCGGCGTCCTCGGGGCGTTCGGGGTGGAGCGGAGCGAGGGTGAATCCGCAGTTGCCCCCGGCGACGGTGGTGACGCCGTGGTTCATGGAGGGTGTGGCGTACGGGTCCCAGAAGAGCTGGGCGTCGTAGTGGGTGTGGGGGTCGACGAAGCCGGGGGCGAGGACGAGGCCCGTGGCGTCCTCGGTGCTGACGGCGCCCTCGGCGAGCGTGCCCGGTTCGGCGATGACGGCTATGCGGCCGTCGCGGATACCGATGTCGGCCGGGTACGAGGGTCCGCCGGTGCCGTCCACGACGGTCGCTCCGCGGATGAGGTGGTCGAGCATGACGGGGGTTCCCTTCTGTGTGTCCCGCCGCGGGATTGTGGGTGTGCAGCCGGGGTGCGCACGGCCGCGGTACGCACCCCGGCTCCACGGAGCGGCGGTCCGGGAAGACGCCGCTGTTCTCGGCCCCGCCGGTGTTTCAGCGGGGTGAAATCAGCCCCGCCGGTGCGTGAGGCGCGGGGTCCGGGCGGAGCGACATTCAGCCCCGCCGGCGCTTGAGGCGCAGGGGTCCGGGGCAGAGCGACATCCAACCCCGCCGGCGCCTAAGGCGCAGGGGTCCGGGGCAGAGCGACATCCAACCCCGCCGGCGCTTGAGGCGCGGGGTCCGGGGCGGAGCCCCGGTTTTGGGAAGGGGCGGGCAGGGGACAACGCCCGCCGCAGGCACACCGAACCCGCACCCCGCCCCACCCCTGCGCCCCCTACGCCCCCGCCGCCCCCCGGAACCGCGAGGTCCGGTGCACCGGGTCCGTGTCGATCTCCGGGATCACGTGCTCACCGATCAGCCGGATCGAGTTCAGCGTGTCCTCGCGGCTCATCCCGATCGGCAGCCCGAAGCTCAGCTGATCCGCCCCCGCCTGCTCCCACCGCTTGCACTGCCGCAGCACCTCGTCCGGATCACCGCAGATCATCAGCTCCTCGGCGATCAGCAGCTCGATGATCTCCTCGGAGTACTCCGGCAGCAGCTCGGGCCACTCCGGGATGCCCTCGGGCCGGGGGAACGTGTCGTGGTAGCGGAACAGCAGCGACTGCAGATAGTTCAGCCCGCCGCCCACCGCGATCTCGACGGCCTTCGCGTGCGTCTCGGCGCAGATGGCGGTGGAGGTGACCATGACGTTGTCGTTGACGAAGTCGCCGACGGGTTCGGCCTCCTTGACGGCCGTCTTGTAGGACTCGACGACCCACTCCATGTCGGAGACCTTCTGCACGCTGAAGCCCAGCACGCCGAGCCCCTTCTTGCCCGCCATCGCGTAGGAGGACGGCGATCCGGCCGCGTACCACATCGCCGGGTGCGACTTCCCGTACGGCTTGGGCAGGATCTTGCGCGGCGGCAGCGACCAGTGCTTGCCCTGGAAGCCGGCGTACTCGTCCTGGAGCCACATCTTGGGGAACTCGGCGATGGTCTCTTCCCAGAGTTCCTTGGTGTGGTTCATGTCGGTGATGCCCGGCATGAAGCCCAGGATCTCGTGGCTGCCGGCCCCGCGCCCGGAGCCGAATTCGAAGCGGCCCTCGGAGAGGTGGTCGAGCATGGCGACCTTCTCGGCCACCTTCACCGGGTGGTTGACGGGGGCGAGCGGGTTGAAGATGCCGGATCCGAGGTGGATGCGGTCGGTGGCGTGTGCGAGGTAGCCCAGGTACACATCGTTGGCCGAGAGATGCGAGTACTCCTCCAGGAAGTGGTGTTCGGAGGCCCAGGCGTACTTGAAGCCGGACTTGTCCGCCTGGATGACGTACTCGGTCTCCTCGATCAGCGCCTTGTGCTCTGCCCCGGGGTCGGTCTTGGCCCGTGCGGCGGGCACGTACCCCTGTACAAAGAGCCCGAATTCCAAGGGGGTTCACCGTCCTCATTCATTTCTGACACACCGTCAGATTGCGATGCGTCCGACTGTTCCACCGGCACTCGCACCCGTCAATAGCTGACGCATCGTCAGACCTGTTCAGAACAGACTGACGCCCGCCAGCCAGCCCCCGTCGATGACGAACGGCTGCCCGGTGATGTACGAGGAGTCGTCCGAGGTCAGGAAGAGCGCCAGCGCCGCCACCTCCTCGGGCCGCCCGATCCGCCCCAGCGGTACGAGCTTGCGGTACAGCTCTGCCACCGCAGCCCTGGACTCCTCCGGGTCCGCGGTCGGGTCCAGCGCCGCCGGGTTGGTCATCGCGGTGTCCACGGCCCCGGGGCAGACGGCGTTGACCCGTATCCCCTTCGCGGCCAGCTCCACCGCCGCCACCTTGGTCAGCCCGAGCACCGCATGCTTGGTGGCGGCGTACGCGCCCACGAACGCCATGCCCGTGAGCCCCGTGTACGAGGCGGTGTTGACGATGGTCCCGCCGCCCGCGGCCTCGATCTCGGGCGCGACGTTCTTGATCCCGAGGAACGCGCCCACCTGGTTGACCTGCACCACCTGCTGGAACTCCTCCAGCGGTGTGGCCACCAGCTCGTTGAAGCGGAGAATCCCCGCGTTGTTGACCAGTCCGTCGATCCTTCCGAAGGCGTCCTTCGCGGCGGCGACGGCGGCCTGCCACTCGTCCTCCCGGCTCACATCCAGATGGACGAACCGCGCGACGTCCTCCCCCAGCTCCTTGGCCAGCGCCTCGCCCTGCTCGTCGAGCACATCGGCGATCACCACCCGCGCGCCCTCCGCGGCGAAGAGCCGCGCCTCCTGCTCACCCTGTCCGCGCGCCGCGCCGCTGATCAGCACGACCCGCCCGTCCAGCTTGCCCATGGCCTGACTCCTATCTGTCGAGATGGGGTGCGACCTCGGCGGCGAACGCCGCCATCTGGTCGGTCAGTTCACTGCGGCTCCGGCTGCGGAAGCGCACCTGGATCTGGTGGACGCCCATGGCCCCGTACGCACGCAGCGACTCGGCGACGGCATCCGGCTTTCCGGTGAGGGTGCGCCGCCCGACGGACCACTCCGGCTCACCGACGTACAGCGGCTCGGTGATCGCACCGATGACGATCGGGGCCTCGACCCCGGCCTCCTCGCGCAGCTCCTTCAGCCGGGTGATCTGTGCGGGCAGCCTCTCCCGCGGATCACCCTGCGGCAGCCAGCCGTCCCCCCGCACCGCGGCCCGGCGCACGGCGGCGGGCGAGGAGCCGCCCACCCAGAGAGGCACCCTTTCCTGGGCCGGGCGCGGCAGTTGCCCGAGCCCGGCGAAGGAGAACCGTTCCCCCGCGAACTCCGGGAACTCCTCGGGACCGAGCGCCGCCTTCAGTGCGTCGATGGTCTCGTCGAGGACCCCGCCCCGCCCCTCGAAGTCCGCCCCGAGCGCCTGGAACTCCTCCGGTACGTGCCCGGCCCCGACCCCGAGGATCAGCCGGCCGCCGCAGAGGTGGTCGAGGGTGGCGTACTGCTTGGCGGTGGCCAGCGGGTGCCGCAGGCCGACGACGGCGACATGACTCATCAGCAGGACCCGCTCGGTGATCCCGGCGAGAAAGGCGAGAGTGGCGACCGGGTCGTACCAGACGGTGCTCATGACCCCGGCGAGCCGCCGCGGGATCGCGACATGGTCACAGCTCGCGAGGTAGGCGAAGCCGGTACGGTCGGCGGTGCGGGCGATCTCGGCGAGGTCGGCGGGGGTGGCCGCGGCCTCCCACCCCTCCGCGTAGATGGTGCTCTGCGACTGGATCGGCAGCTGCATCCCGTACGACAGCGGCCCGGTGGACAGTATCGGCACCGGACGGCCTCCTTCCCGAAGGGATCTGACGCATCGTCACCTGACGCGCGCGGGGGCCATCGTCGTACCTGACGTCACATCAGACAAGAGGCGGGCGCGAACCGGGCGGCCTGGCGGCCGGGCCAAGCAGCGGCGCCCGGCGCCGATGAGCCCGTCCGACGGGTGACCTCGGGATCGACGTAGCCGTCATCGATGCCGGCCAGCAGGTGGCAGGAGGGGAAGGCCGGCCGCAGCCGCTCCACGAAGGCGACCATGTCCGGCCAGGCGATGGAGCCGATGCCGGAGAGCCCGTAGCGGGAGGCGGCGAAGCCGAATCCGGACACGAAGAATCCGTCGTAGTGCCGGGCCCACGACGGACGCCGAATACATGTCGTAAATACCCACGAGAGGAGTCGTTGCCGGAGATCGAACTTCTTCCCTCAACGCACTTCCGTAACGCACAGCGCCTCATTGCCAATGAGTCGTTTATTCGTGAACCGGTGTCCGGCGCATCGCCGATGCGCCGAATCGGCGGTTCAGCGATTCCGTTTATGAAATAGGCGTTGAACGAAGCAGTCCCAGGTAATGCGGAATCCGGCACCACCGGGATCGGGAGCCACCGAGACACCGAGACACCGGTGGACGAATCAGGGGCATGCGGATCGGCGAGTCAGCAATTCGCTGATGCGACGAATACGGAAACACCACGTACAGCGCTCACTTGCGGAAAAGACGACAGCGCTCACGCCGCACAGAACGCGAAGAACTGCCCTCTTCATGAAGACGCGTATATCTATACAGACATGACCGCCCCTTTACCCCGGGACACGCCGCGTTTGACCCTGCGTACGAAACCGGAGGGTCGTTTTCCTTCGGATCATGCGACGCATCGCCGGAAGGGCCGCAGACTGCCCGACAGCGACGTCACGTTGGGGCGCCGTGGCGATGACCGCCGATCAGGCGAGCCGGTCGAGCAGGCACTCCACCCAGCCCTCCAGACGCGCCGTGAGCACCTCGGGCGTCAGATCGGTCCGCCCCGGTTCCCGTCACGGCACCGCGACCTTCTCCGCGTCCGGCGCGTGGGCCGGCGCGTCCGGCAGCCGCCGGTACAGGTGGTCCGCACCGCTCGCGGCCAACCGCCCGCCCGCGCCCGTGTACTCCTCGGCAAAGCTCATCCCGGGTGGAAGTCGCGGTGCAGGAACCGGGGTGTGCACACCGGCGGCTCGCGGCGGCAGGCGGGACGACGTCCACTTCGACGCGCCCCTTTCACCTGAAGGGTGGATACGCAGGTCGTTCGCCCCTGGGCAGGCTTCCCGCGCTCGGAAGCAGCACAGCCGAGCAGCGTTCGAACTCGCAAGACAGACAAGGAGCACATCTTGAAGCGCATGGGACTTCTGTCCGCCCGCACGGTGATCGCCGCTACCGCTTCGGTCCTGTTGGTGGCCGGTACCGCGCAGGCCGCACCGGCGAAGTACGCGCGGCACGCGGATGCCGCCGCCCAGCTGGAGAAGGCGGGCATCACCTGGACATCCAGCGGCAACTGCTCCGACTGGAACAAGAAATCGTGTACGTCGTTCACCCAGATCAACAAGGCGACCATCGCGGGCACGATCGCCTTCAAGAAGGCCAGCGGCTGCAAGGTGATCGTCACCGGCGGCACCGAGAAGGGCCACAGCGCCGGCACGTACAGCCATCGCAACGGATACAAGACGGACATTTCCACCAAGATCTCGTGCGTCAACGACTACATCACGCGCAAGTTCGCCAAGGCGGGGAAGCGTAGCGACGGGGCCGCTCTGTACAAGTCCCCCGCCGGCAACGTCTACGCACGGGAAGGCAGCCACTGGGACATCACGCACTACAACAGCAAGGCGTAGCGGACACTGCCGCTTCTGACGGGGGGCTTGCGGCATCGGACTACGGCACGCATGTGAAGGAAGCAGCCGTCTCCTTCGCATGTGGCCGCGACGCCGGATGCCATTCCCGTCCGTCCTCGACCGGTGGACGGGAGTGGCATCGGCCAGGCGTGCCGGTCAGCAGTCCGGGATCACCGTCCCGTTGTTGTCCCTCGCCTCGTCGTTGCCCCAGCGCGACAGGTAGTAGGCCGAGACATACGCGCCGCGCCCGTTCTTGCCCGCGTACACCGTGTCCAGGTCCGTCTTCAGCCACCAGTGGTTGTAGCTGGAGCCGGAGCCGACCTGGGCGCCCCACACCTTGCAGTAGACATAGTTCGTGCCCGCGTTGAGGACGCCCTGCGCGTCGCCCGTGCCGGCTGCCGCGTAGCCCGTGGCGTCGGCGAAGGTGTCGACCCAGTACGTGCCGCCACCGCCACCTCCGCAGCCGTTGTCGCTGGTCAGGTACTTGCTGTAGTACGAGCCAGGGTACGGGGCGAGCGACTGGCCGTTGATCGCGATGGTCTGACCGACGCCGTTGTACAGCTGCTCGTAGTGGATGTGGGCGCCGCTGCTGTTCCCGGTGGAGCCGGTGACGCCGATCTGCTGGCCCTGGGAGACGGAGGCGCCGTCGGCGACGGAGTAAGAGGCGAGGTGGAAGTAGTAGGTCTGCCAGCCGCCGCCGTGGTCGATGGCGATGTAGTTGCCCGCACCGCTGGGCTGGGAGTAGCGGTGAGCTGTCCCGCCGGACGAGGCGAGGACGGGGGTGCCGGCGGTGGCGCCGCCGTCGGTGCGGACGAAGTCGACGGCCTGTCTTACTTCCGCCGAGTGATGACTGTAGGTCCAGGTCTGGCCGCAGGGGAACGGCGCCTTGAAGTTCGGTGCCGCGGCGGCGGGGGTCGCGGTCAGCATTCCCGCGACGAGGGCCACCAGGCCCAGCAGGGCGATGCGTATCGAGCGCATGCGCGGTCATCCTCCGAGTCGAATCCGAGTGGAGTACCGGGGTACGGGGGGACAGCAATCCGGGTCGAACGGACCCAAGAGTGCCGGAAGTTCAGCTGTCCCAATAGACCCGACAGCCCCCGAGACCCGAGCCGGCCGCTTCGGAGAAGTGCGGCCGGCGTGCGCCGGCGCGGTCGCGCCGGATGGGAACTCGGGGGCTGTGGAACTCGACGGAAACGACATGGAGCTGCCGCAGCAGAAGACCCTTCATCTGCTGCGGCAGCGATCACAGGGACTGTCCCGAACCCTGAGCGGGTTCCCGTCCATTCCCCTTGGAACTAGTTACGTCACGGACCGACTGTGCCAGGAATGCAGACCGCGTACGACTGGACGGTCTGCGCGGTGGCACCGTTGTTGTATGCGGAGACGTGCCAGGTGTTGGTGGCGGTGTCCGGGTAGCTCGCGGTCCAGATGATGTCCGGGTTCTGCAGCTGGCTCACCGCACCTCCCCCGGTCAGCACGGTTCCGGCAGGGCACACAGCCACGATGTCCGTGGTGCTGCCCCCGGCGGGCACAGACGTGGCGTTGCTGTTGGCCTGCACGGACGGGCCAACAGGTCCCGTCGGGCCGGTGGCACCCGTCGGGCCAGTGGCGCCGGTGGCACCGTTGGTGCCGTTGGTGCCGTTGGTGCCGGACGCACCCGTCGGACCCGTTGGACCGGCAGGACCAGTCGCACCGTCCGCACCATTGGTACCGGACGCACCCGTCGCACCCGTCGGACCGGCAGGACCAGTCGCACCGTCCGCACCATTGGTACCGGAGGCACCCGTCGCACCCGTCGGACCGGCAGGACCAGTCGCACCATCGGCACCATTGGTACCGGACGCACCCGTCGCACCCGTCGGACCGGCAGGACCAGTCGCACCATCGGCACCATTGGTACCGGACGCACCCGTCGCACCCGTCGGACCGGCAGGACC
>NZ_JBIURV010000025.1:0-52392 GCF_044741025.1 Streptomyces sp. NPDC088246 | reverse complement strand
ACCAGTCGCACCGTCCGCACCATTGGTACCGGACGCACCCGTCGCACCCGTCGGACCGGCAGGACCGGTGGAACCGGTGGCACCCGTGGCGCCGTTGGCACCGGACGCACCGGTAGCGCCGGTGGCGCCCTGCAGACCCGTCGCACCCGTCGGACCGGTAGCACCGGTAGCACCGTTAGCGCCATTGGCACCCGTCGGACCAGCAGGCCCAGTCGCACCGGTGGCACCGTTAGCACCATTAGCACCTGTCGGACCAGTAGCACCCGGGGCGCCGTTGGCACCGGACGCACCGGTGGCACCGGTGGCGCCCTGCAGACCCGTCGCACCCGTCGGACCAGCAGGCCCAGTCGCGCCGGTGGCACCGTTAGCACCGTTAGCACCATTGGCACCCGCCGGACCGGTGGCACCGGTGACGCCCTGCAGACCCGTCGCACCCGTCGGACCAGCAGGACCAGTCGCACCGGTGGCACCGTTAGCACCGTTAGCACCATTGGCACCCGTCGCACCCGTGGCACCGGTGACGCCCTGCAGACCCGTCGCACCCGTCGGACCGGTCGCACCGGTCGGGCCGTGAGCACCAACAGCACCGGACGCACCCGTGGCACCGGTGGCACCCTGCAGACCCGTCGCACCCGTCGGACCAGCAGGCCCAGTCGCACCGGTGGCACCGTTAGCACCATTGGCACCCGCCGGACCCGTGGCGCCGGTGGCACCGTTAGTACCCGGCAGACCCGTCGCACCCGTCGGACCAGCAGGCCCGGTCGCACCGTTGGAACCTGCCGGACCCGTCGGGCCCGTGGGTCCCATGGGCCCCGTCGGGCCGGTGTCGCCCGAGCCCGGGTAGTCGTCACAGAACGGCACTGTGGTCTGCGTCGAGATGTAGCGCGCGCTCATCCAGCCGCTGCCGTCGGACAGCAGGTACCAGAATGAGTTCCCGCCGACGTTCTGGCCGACTACCTGGCAGGCGATGGACACAATGCCGCCGGACGGCACGCTGCCCACGATCTGCGACTGGGTGGTGGGACCGCTACGGATGTTCTGAGAGGTCTGGGAGATGACCGTCCCGGACACGCTGGCCGCCACCCGGCCGGCCATCACTCGGTTGGCAGCCGCCGAACCCGTGGGGTTCGGCGCTCCATGAGCGATGTCCATGGGGCACAGCGTCAGGGTCACACCCAACGACATGGCACCCAGGGTTGAACGGGACAGGATGTCCCAGCTTCTCGATTTGTGCATCTTCGGATTCCTTACCGGGTCTGCGTGTATCGGAGCCGTGACTGTGACAGCCGCAACAGGGCAAGGGCATATGCGCCACGCCGATGATCTACCGTCTGAGTGCTGACAGCTCCCCTTGTGAGTGAGTAAAGCTTCGACCATCTGCCCCTATTCGCATATTAGTTAGGCCCGTTGGCCATTTCGGCCCGGCCGGCTGCGCACCCCGAGAATTCCGTGTCGCGCCACGGCCACTGCATTCCGGCGCACTAGCGTCGCTTTTCTCGGTGACCGGATCGGCCGATCCCGTACACCGCACCAATTCGCCGTGGAGCATTACTCCATAGAAGCCAGATTGGGAGATGTATATGACAAATCTGATCGACCGTCCCACCGAAGAACGGCCGCCCGCCCTGCACCGCAAGCCGTCGATCTGCCTGTGCATGATCGTCAAGGACGAGGCGAAGGTCATCGAACGATGCCTGAACTCCGTACGCGACCTGGTGGACACATGGGTCATCTCCGACACCGGCTCCAGTGACGGAACACAGGAACTGATCCGCGCCACGATGAAGGGGATTCCGGGGGAACTCCACGAGGACCTCTGGGCCAACTTCGGCCACAACCGCACCCTGAACATCCAGCGCGCACGCGGCAAGGCCGACTATCTCCTGCTCATCGACGCCGACATGGCCGTCCGACGGGAGGGCTCACTGTCCGAACTGTCCGAACTGAGCGCCGACTCCTACATGCTGCGGCATCTCGGTGCCCTCGAATACCGCATCCCCCGACTGGTCAAGGGGGACATCCCATGGCGCTACGAGGGTGCGACCCACGAATTTCTGACCACCGCCCAGCAGCACACCGTCGCCGATCTCCCGGCCCTCAGCATCGAGCATTTCGCCGACGGCGGCTCGCGCGGGGACAAGTTCACCCGGGACGCCCGCCTGCTGCGCGAAGACCTCAAGCGCAACCCGGACAATCCCCGCACGGTCTTCTACCTCGCGCAGACTCTCCGCGACATGGGTGAGACCCGAGAAGCGATCGCGGCGTACGAACGTCGGGCCGGTATGGGCGGATGGGACGAGGAGGTGTACTACGCCCTGCTGCAAGTGGGAGTGCTCAAGGCCGACTCCGGTGACTGGCCCGGCGGCATGGACGCTCTCACCCGCGCATGGGAGAGCCGGCCGCAGCGGTTGGAGGCCTGCTACGAACTGACCTGCCGGCTACGGAAGATGGGACGCTATCAAGTGGCCAACGCAGTCGCCGTCGCCGGTCTCAATCGCCCCATCCCCGAGGACTGGCTGTTCATGGAGCCCTGGATCTACAGCTGGGGCCTGCTCTTCGAGCACTCCATCACGTCCTACTGGACCGGCGACGCGCGCGGATCACTGGCTTCCTGCGATCGCCTCCTCGCCCTGCCCGACCTTCCGGCCGACTACCGCGAACAGACCATCAACAACCGTAAGTTCGCGGCCGACCTTGTCGCCGCACGCTCCCGCCGGTCGGCACCCGCCACTTTTGCCCGCCCTAAGACCGCATGACAGGCGCGCGGGACGGCTGAGGGGAAACCGGGAGAGGCGCGGAACAGGTCCGGCCCCGGTGACGATGTGCCGCCGCTTGCTCGGTCACTTCCGGTACAACGCCTCGATCTCCTTCTCGAAGTCCCGTGCGATCACATCCCGTTTCAGCTTCAGCGACGGCGTCAGGTGTCCGCCCTCCTCCGTGAAGTCCCCGGGCAGCACAGCGAACTTGCGGGATCGACGACGCGGGACGGCGGGGGAGCGGATTCGTGACCGGCCGCTGCTACCTCCGACCGGCAAACTGGCTCGGCGGCAGCCACGGGCGACCGTGCATGAGGTTCCCCAGACCCGCCCAGGCGAAGTTCATCAGCGTGGCCGCGGCTTCCTTCGCCGAGACGCCCGGGGTGTCGTTGGCCCAGCCGGCGAGCGACTCCGCGGCCCCCACGAGGGCCTGCGCCAGACCCGCCACATCGCGGTCCGGCAGTGCCGGATCATGGTGGGCCTCACGGGCCGCCGCACCGATCAGACCCGTCACGAACGCAACGATCTCGTCGCGCATCACCATGACCTCGGTGGCGAACGGCTCCCCGTGCGTACGCGCCTGCCGGTGCAGTACCGCCCAGCCGTCCGGGTTCTCCGCGGTGTGCGTGAAGAATGCCCGCAGCCCCGCCCACAGTTGCCGATCCGCCGGAAGCTCCGGCTCCACCCCCGACTGCACCGCTGCGACCAGTGCTTTCGCCTCGCGCTGGATGCAGGCGGTGAAGAGCTCCTCCTTGGAATTCAGATACAGATAGACCAGCGGCTTGGACACCCCGGCCAGCTCCGCGATCTCGTCCATCGAAGCGGCCCGGTATCCGCGCTGCCCGAACGTCCGTACCGCAGCGTCCATCATCTGCTGCTCGCGCACGGCACGCGGCATCCGTTTGCTCTTCACAGCACCCACGTCCGACTTCCTCCCGCCCCCACTGCCCTGCTCCTCGGCAAGAGTACGGCGCAGGCCCCTCGCCCGTCGTACGGAGAGGGCTTCCGCGGCCGCCGGGTGGCCGGTTGCGCCCCCGCCGAATGCCATGTCTCCCGGGCCCGGGATCACCCTGTGGTGGGACAGCGGTTCCCCCTGCGCGCGATGTTCCCGCACGGTCGGATCCGTAGCGTCCTCACCTGCCCAGCCCCGCGACGCCGCCCCCATGTGCCGGTCGGTCCATGTCGCGTCCTTCTTCGATCTGCATCTGCGGGGCACGCCCCAGCCGCTCCTGGACGGCCCGACACCGGACAACCCGACAAGGTGCTGCACGCCATCGCCGACCCCGCTGCCGCACTGCGCGAGGCGCGGCGCGTCCTGATCGCCGGCGGGCGGGCCGTCCTGATCGGACAGGACTGGGACACCTTCGTCATCGACTCCGACTACCCCGCACTCACCCGTACCGTCGCGCACGCGAAGGCCGACACGGTACCGAGCCCCCGGGCCGCCCGCCGCCACCGGAATCTGTTGCTGGACGCGGGCTTCGAGGACGTCGGGGCGCAGGTGCATACGGCAGTCCTCACCGACGCCGCGGCGCTGCCGGTGATCACCGGACTGGCAGAGGCGGCTGGCGCAAGCCTCCCGAGGTCACGTCGATCAAGGTCACGCCGGTCGGCGCAATGGACGAGGGTCCTTCGAGCTGACCGGCTTGGCCCGGTCGGCGAGGCAGCCGTCGATGGACGTCCTCCCACACCGGTTCCACGACAGGGGCATAGTCGTGCACCTCGACAGTGAAGCCCACATCTCCGGTGTGCAGCCCGGCGACCAGCCACAGAATTCCGGGCGCCGCGGCTCCGAGGCCCGAACCCAGATCATCGGCGCACGCGCAGCACACCCACCACCGGAACGTGCCCCACACCCAAATCGCAGGTGCGCGGCACGTTCCGTACGAGCCTGGGGACGTCAGGCGGCGGCGAGCACAGCCTGCGGCTCGTCCACGGGGGAGGACGTCGCCGCGTTGTACCTGTCGCGGTCGAGGATCTTCTCCCGCGAAGCCACAATCAACGGAGTTACAACTTGACCAGCAACGTTCGTGGCCGTGCGCATCATGTCCAGGATCGGGTCGATGGCCATGAGCAGACCGACGCCCTCCAGCGGGAGGCCCAGCGTCGACAGCGTGAGGGTCAGCATGACCGTCGCACCGGTCAGACCGGCGGTGGCCGCGGAACCGATCACCGAGACGAACGCGATCAGGACGTAGTCACCGACACCCAGCTGGACGTCGAAGATCTGCGCGATGAAGATCGCCGCCAGCGCCGGATAGATCGCGGCGCAGCCGTCCATCTTGGTGGTCGCGCCGAACGGGACCGAGAAGGAGGCGTACTCCTTCGGGACGCCGAGGCGCTCGGTGACCTTCTGGGTGACCGGCATCGTGCCGACCGAGGAGCGGGAGACGAAGGCCAGCTGGATCGCCGGCCAGGCGCCCTTGAAGAACTGCAGCGGGCTGAGCTTGGCGACGGTGACGAGCAGCAGCGGGTACACACCGAACAGCACCAGGGCGCAGCCGATGTAGACGTCGGCGGTGAACGTCGCGTACTTGCCGATCAGGTCCCAGCCGTAGTCGGCGATCGCGTAGCCGATGAGGCCGATGGTGCCGATGGGCGCGAGGCGGATGACCCACCACAGGGCCTTCTGGAGGAGCTCCAGGACGGACTCGCTGAGGGTGAGGATCGGCTGGGCCTTCTCACCGAGCTGGAGAGCCGCGATACCGGCGACGGCCGCCATGAAGACGATCTGGAGCACGTTCAGCTCGGTGAACGGCGTGATCACGTTGTCCGGGATGATGCCGGTGAGGAAGTCGAGCCAGGAGCCCGCGTGCTCCGGGAGCTTGCCGTCCTTCGGGGTCAGTCCCGTACCGGAACCCGGGTTGGTGATCAGGCCGATCGCGAGGCCGATGGCGACCGCGATCAGCGAGGTGATCATGAACCAGAGCAGGGTGCGGGTGGCCAGCCGGGCGGCGTTGTTGACCTTGCGCAGGTTGGTGATCGACACCAGGATCGCGAAGAAGACGAGCGGCGCGACGGCCAGCTTCAGCAGCTGGACGAAGATGTGGCCGACCTTGTCGAGCGTGGCGTAGAGCCAGTTGATGTCGTATGTACGGGCAAGCCACCCGAGTACGACGCCGAGGACGAGACCGGCGACTATCTGGGCCCAGAACGGGACCTTGGGTATACGGAAACCGGAGCCGGAGCCTGACGGGCTGTCGGTCGCGGCGGCGGACGCGGGATTCGCGGACACGGACACACTCCAGATGTGACGCATCGGGGCGCACGAGAACGTCGTGCGGGGGGACGGGGGTGCGGCGCCCGCGTCAGGGGCGGCGCCGCTGCATGGTGCCGGTTCAGACGTTGCGGCAACAGACCGCGGACATACAGCGGCATAGATCGACGTGCAGGCGCTCCACGAGCGGGACGCTCGTGGTGAATCGATGGCGCACTGCTGTCTTCATGTCGAACACGTTAACACTTGAACTTTGAGAACCTCAAAGGTCTTCTTTGAGCGAGAACGCGGGCCCCGGAGCGTCCGGCACACGTGCGGGAACGACGAAACCCCAGTACAGGAGCGCTCGCTCCGGCACCGGGGTTCCATACGGAAACTGTGCGGGGTGTGAGGAACCTTACGTAGCCCTTACGTCGTCCTCACCGGGTCGTCACTGGGTGACGTGGTCCTCGCGGGTCCGGTTCGCTTCGAGCCGCGCCTTCGTGCGGTCGACCCTGGACACGATCTGCGCGGACATCTCGTCACGCTGCTTGCGCAGCAGCACGTAGCTGAGCGGCGCGGAGAGGACCAGCGCGAGCAGGATCACCCAGATGAAATTGGAGCCACTCGCCCCCGAGGGAAGCAGACCGAAGTGGACGGCCACGGCTGCGACGGCGAAGCAGCCGACGAAGATGCTGAGGCGCATCGCGGTGTACCGAATCGTCGCGCTCGGCTTGGCAGCGGACACAGTTGGCCCCTCTCTCTACGTACGACAGTCCTGCGATCCTGCCCGACCAGTGAAGCATGCCCCGGAATCGATCACTTCGGAGGGCTGCACCAAAAGGAGGCCGACGGGCCGCGTACCCGTCCGGCGGATCGGGGCCGAGGACCTCAGGCGAGCGGCAGCAGCATGATGATGTCGTCGCGGTCGTCGCCGTCCGCCACCCGTATCGCGTCGGGCACCCGCCCGACCTCCTTGTACCCGCACGAGGTGTAGAACCGGTCGGCACCGGTGCCGCCGCGGCAGGTGAGCCGGATCGCCTCCACCCCCTCCATCCCGCGCGCGGCCTCCGCCGCGGCGTCCATCAGGTCGCGCCCGTAGCCCTTGCCCTGGTGGCGGGGGTGGACCATCACCGTGTAGAGCCAGAGCCAGTGGGCCATCAGCCGGTGTGTGTTGAATGCCAGGAAGGCGGTGGCCGCGACGGCGCCCTCCTCGTCGTAACCGACCAGCAGCCGGGTCCGCCCCTCGGCCATGGCGACCAGGTGCTTGACCAGTTCGGGCCGGACGTCGTCGGCCGTGACGGGCGGTACGAAGCCGACCGCACCGCCCGCGTTGGAGACATCGGTCCACAGCTCGGCGATGCCGTCCCGCAGGGTGCGGTCGAACTTGGGATCCAGCTCAAAAGTAAGTGCCATAGGTGGAGATTAACTATTACCGATCCATCACCTCAAGCCTGTCCGGTACACGAGAAAGCCCCGGCCGACGGCCGGGGCTTTCGTACATCCGAACTATTGACGACGCGACAGGCCGGACCGGTCAGACGCGCATCGGCTGCGGCGACTCGCGCCGCCCGGCGTCCGGGCCCGGGTACTCGCGGATGATCTCGTACCGCGTGTTGCGCTCGACGGGCCGGAAGCCCGCGTCACGGATCAGGTCCAGCAGATCCTCACGGCCGAGCTTGTTCGGCGTGCCGTAGTTGTCCGCATCGTGCGTGATCTTGTACTCGACGACCGAGCCGTCCATGTCGTCCGCACCGTGCTGCAGCGCGAGCTGGGCGGTCTGCACACCGTGCATCACCCAGAAGACCTTGACGTGCGGGACGTTGTCGAAGAGCAGCCGCGAGACCGCGAAGGTCTTCAGCGCCTCGGCGCCGGTCGCCATCGTCGTCCGCGCCTGGAGCTTGTTGCGGACCTTGCCGTCCTTCATGTCCACGAAGTCGTGCTGGTAGCGCAGCGGGATGAAGACCTGGAAGCCGCCGGTCTCGTCCTGCAGCTCGCGCAGTCGCAACACATGGTCGACGCGGTGACGCGGCTCCTCGATGTGCCCGTACAGCATCGTCGCCGGGGTCTTGAGCCCCTTCTCGTGGGCGAGACGGTGGATGCGCGACCAGTCTTCCCAGTGGGTGTTGTGGTCCACGATGTGCCGGCGGACCTCCCAGTCGAAGATCTCCGCGCCGCCACCGGTCAGCGACTCCAGACCGGCCTCGATCAGCTCGTCGAGGATCTCGGATGCCGAAAGCCCGGAGATGGTCTCGAAGTGGTGGATCTCGGTGGCGGTGAACGCCTTGAGGGAGACCTGCGGCAGGGCCTCCTTCAGCGCACTGAGCGAGCGCGGGTAGTAACGCCACGGCAGGGTGGGGTGCAGCCCGTTGACGATGTGCAGCTCGGTGAGGTTCTCGCCCTCCATCGCCTTCGCGAGGCGGACGGCCTCCTCGATGCGCATGGTGTACGCGTCCTTCTCGCCCGGCTTGCGCTGGAACGAGCAGTACGCGCACGACGCGGTGCACACATTGGTCATGTTGAGGTGCCGGTTGACGTTGAAGTGCACGACGTCGCCGTTCTTGCGCGTACGCACCTCGTGCGCGAGGCCGCCGAGCCAGGCCAGGTCGTCCGACTCGTAGAGGGCGATGCCGTCCTCGCGGGTCAGCCGCTCCCCTGCGCGGACCTTCTCCTCCAGCTCGCGCTTGAGCCCAACGTCCATGCGGCTGCCTCCCAGTTGTCGACGCGCTGTGCCTTTCCCGGTGATACCGGGCGAAACCCCCGGTCACCCGGGGGCTCCACCACGTTACGCCTACGCCTCCTCGGGAAGTTCCCCGACCCGGTTCTCCCACTTGGTGGAGAGCACGATCGTGGTGCGCGTGCGCGAGACGCCCTTCGTACCGCTGAGCCGGCGGATGGTCTTCTCCAGGCCGTCCACGTCACCGACCCGCACCTTGAGCATGTACGAGTCGTCGCCCGCGATGAACCAGGCGTCCTCGATCTCCGCGAGGTCCTTCAGCCGGCGCGCCACGTCCTCGTGATCGGCGGCGTCGGAGAGCGAGATACCGATCAGGGCCGTGACCCCGAGCCCCAGGGACGCGGCGTCGACGGTGGCGCGGTAGCCGGTGATGACACCGGCGGTTTCCAGCCGGTTGATGCGGTCGGTGACGCTGGGCCCGGAGAGCCCTACGAGCCGCCCCAGCTCGGCGTACGAGGCCCTGCCGTTCTCCCTGAGGGCCTGGATGAGCTGCCTGTCCACCGCGTCCATATGACTGAAACCTTCCATTGTTCAGCAGTATCGCGAGTTTACGTGTAGAATCTAAGGCATGCAGGCTTCAACGCCTGTAAATCTTTCCGAACATCCAAAAAATGCTTTCGAATCTTCAGGAGTGAGAACACCGTGTACACGATCGAGATGGCCTACGCCCGAATGCGCGAGCTGCAGGACCTGGCCAACCGCTCGCGTGCCCACCAGCCCGCCGCCGCGCACCGGGTCGACAAGACCCGCACCTCGCGCGCCAAGAAGAAGCGCTGACCACAGGCTCAGCCTCCGGAGCCCCGAGAGCCGCCACCGAGCTCTCCCTCCCACCGGCGGTACAGGTCGTGCGGCACCCCCGCCGCGTCCAGCACCCGCCCCGCGACGAAGTCCACCAGATCCTGGATGTGCGTCGCCCCCGCATAGAACGCCGGAGAGGCGGGCAGCACGACGGCGCCCGCCTCGTCCAGGCTCACCAGATGCTTCAGCGTCTGCCCGTTCAGCGGTGTCTCGCGCACCGCGACGACCAGCTTCCGCCGCTCCTTGAGCGTCACGCTCGCGGCCCGCTGGAGCAGATCCTTCGAGAGTCCGAGCGCCACCCCGGCCACACATGCCGTCGAAGCCGGGACGATCAGCATCCCCTTCGCCGGGTACGACCCCGAGGACGGTCCGGCGGCAAGATCACCGGCCGCCCAGTGCCGTACATCCTCGACGTCCACATCGAAGGTGTGCGGCTTCCCGTCCGCCCCTCGCGCCAGCCAGCTGCGCAGATCCTCCTGCCAGTGCGCGTCGCGGAACGCGATCCCGGTCTCGTCCAGCAGCGTCAGCCGCGACGCCCGGCTCACCACCAGATCGACGCTCTCCCCCGCGGCCAGCAGACCGCGCAGCACGGCGGCGGCGAATGGGGTGCCCGAAGCGCCTGAAACCCCGACAATCCAAGGCTGCCGCTGGTGCTGACTCACTGAAGTCCCGGAATCCACACAGCCGAGCCTATCCGGCTGCCCGAACCCGGAACCGAGTAAGGTGCCTCAGCCGTTCTGAGGGGTGGAAGCAGGGGCGACACAGGAGACCGGCAGGGGGCCGCGATGGCCGCATCGTCAGATCGAATTGCGCCGGCGTGGACCGCGGGCGACCGCGCGAAGACCGCGGCCAAGCTGATGCTGGGCTGGGTGGCGTTCCTCTGGATACTCGAAGTCGTCGACGTGTCGAGTGGCCACGCACTGGACACGTACGGGATCGAGCCGCGCCGGCCCGGCGAACTGCTGGACATCGTGCCCGCGTCCTTCATCCACTTCGGCTTCGGCCATGTCGCCTCCAACAGCGTGCCGCTGCTGGTCTTCGGCTTCCTGGCCGCGCTGGGCGGCATCCGCCGGTTCGCGGCCGTGGCCGCGCTGATCATCGTGGTCGACGGTCTCGGGGTCTGGCTGGTCTCGCCGGCCGGCTCCAACACGGCGGGCGCGTCCGGCCTGGTCTTCGGCCTCTTCGGCTATCTGCTGGTCCGCGGCTTCGTGGACCGCAGAGTGCTGGACATCGGCGCCGGTCTGGTGATCGGCGCGATATGGGGGTCGTCGATCCTGCTGGGGATCTCCCCCACCAACACCTCGGTCAGTTGGCAGGGCCACCTGTTCGGACTGGCGGCGGGCGTGGCGGCGGCGTTCGTCTTCCGCCGCCCCGCGCGCGGCCGGAGCACGGTGCCGCCCGCCCGGCCGCTCATACCGTAGAGCGCGGACGGATCCCCTGGTGTCCGGGTCAGCCCTCGCCCTGACCGGCGCTCCCCATCGGGCCGACCTTCACCGGGGAGCCGGAGCCGTCCGTGACGGGCAGCGTGGCGGCGCCCGGCCATTCGAGGGAGAACGACTTCGTCTCGTCCGGCGGGGTCACCACCAGGGCCGTGATGCGGACGCCGGAGCCGCCCGACTTGTTGATCGGGTAGTTGATACCGAAGTACACCGACTTCCCGTCCTTGAGGATCATCGGGGTGGCCTTCTCACCGGTACGCTCCGCGGACAGCGACCCCGAGCTGGTCTTCAGGTCGACACCCGCGTACCCGGAGAGCACGCAGTCCCGGCCGCCGCCGTTCTTCAGCTCCACCGCGACGGTCCCGTCGGGGTCGCCGTCGATGGTGCTGTCCGACGCGGTGATGTCCAGGTCGTCGGTGCGGCACTTGCCGACCTTGCCGTTCCCGCTGGAGCCGGTCCCGACGGCCGTGCCCTGCCCGCCGGCCCCCTTCCCGGCGACCGTGCCCTGCCCGCCGGACCCCTTCCCGGCCGAGTCCTTCCCGCTGTCCTGGTCCGAACCGCCCGAGCCCGAACCGCCGCTCGCGGAAGACGCGGAGGACGCGGACGACGGGGCGGTCTGTCCCATGTCGTTCTCGCCGTTCTGACAGGCCGTGAGCGAGAGACCGGCGACAACGGCCAGGGCGGCGAAGGTGAGCTTCTGTACGCGCATGGTTTCTTCCTCAGTGTCGGTGGGGGGTGTCGGCCGCTCTGCACGGTCGGTACGAGCGAGCGTTTCTGATCACCAAGAGCCGCCCGGCCCGGCGACCCGTTCCGCCCAACCACCCGCTAATACACCCCTGTTACACGCACAGCCAGGCACAACGCGCCCCACCACCGGGCACACCCCGCCCGCACCCGCCCCCTGCCGCACTTGCTCCCTGCCGTCGTCCGGCACGGGAAACGGGGCCCGAACACAGTGCGCCGCACCACTCCGGGGCACGCCAGCGACGGGCCGGGACGGCGGTTCCCGCCACCGTTTCGCACCTGTTGGCGCCCGCAGCCCACTGGGACGGACCCGTGACGCGGCGGTCCTTGACCACAACAGGTGACATGCCTCCTCGGCCCGCCTCGCGCGCGCCCGGGGCAGCCGTCCGCCGAGGACGAGGTCCTGGATCCGCCGGACACGACCCCGGGCAGGCTCAGAGCCTGTCGGGTGACCTCCGACCGGGCGGCCACGCCCTGGCACGCACGCTTCCCGCGTTGTCGTCAGTCACCAACTCCCCCATAGCTGAAGGCATGGGGGACCCCCTTCGCGTCGACTCCCTCCTCCGCCTTGGAATCGCACGCACCAGACCGCGTCCGCTATCCGATCGGAGGTCACCCGACAGGCGTCTCAGACGGTCAGACCCCGCACCAGCAGATCCAGCAGCGCGCACGCGAACAGCGCTATTCCGATGAACCCGTTGACCGAGAAGAACGCCCGGTTCAGCCGGGACAGATCGTGCGGCCGCACCACCCTGTGCTCGTACACGAAGGCGACCGCGACGATCACCATGCCGATCCAGTAGAACAGGCCGGCCTCCGTGGCCAGCCCGAACCAGACGAGCAGCCCGGTCGTCACCACATGGCAGACCCGCGCACCCCACAGCGCGGCCGGGATCCCGAACCGGGCCGGCACCGACAGCACCCCGTGCGCCCGGTCCGCCTGGACGTCCTGGCAGCCGAAGATCAGGTCGAAGCCACCGATCCAGATCCCGACCGCGAGACCGAGGATCACCGCGTCCCACGACCAGCTGCCGGTCACGGCCAGCCAGGCGCCGATCGGCCCTATCGCCTGCGCGATGCCGAGGATGGCGTGCGGGTAGTGGGTGAACCGCTTCCCGTACGGATAGACCACCATCGGCACGACGGCGACCGGCGCGAGCGCCAGACAGAGCGGGTTCAGCAGAGCCGCCGCCCCGAGGAAGATGACAACGGCGACGAGCGCCCCCGCCCACGCGGACTTCACGGACACCGCCCCGGTGACCAGTTCCCGGCTCGCGGTGCGCGGGTTACGGGCGTCGATCTCCCGGTCGATGATCCGGTTGCAGGCCATCGCGAACGTCCGCAGCCCCACCATCGCAATGGTGACGAGCAGCAGCGTGAGCCAGTGGATGGACTTGTCCGCCCGGAACATCGCGGTCAGGGCGGCGATGTACGCGAAGGGCAGCGCGAAGACCGAGTGCTCGATCATCACGAGCCGCAGAAACGCCTTGACCTTGCTGTTCGGTTGTACGGGCCCTGAGCCCAGTGCTGCTTCGGCGGCGCTCACAGTCCGTATTCCTTCCACCGGCGGTCGACCTTCGCCGCCGTCCGAGGGTCGGACTCGACCATGTTCGGCCAGCCCCCGTCCCGGGTGTAACCCTCCTCGGGCCACTTCTTCGTCGCGTCGATGCCCGCCTTGCCACCCCAGAACTGCTGGTAGGAAGCATGGTCGAGATGATCGACGGGCCCCTCGGTGACGGTCAGGTCCCGCGCGTAGTCCGTGTTTCCGAGCGCCCGCCAGGCCACCTCGTGCAGATCGTGGACGTCGCAGTCGGAGTCCACGACGACGATCAGCTTGGTCAGCGACATCATGTGCGCACCCCAGATGGCACTCATCACCTTCTGGGCGTGCTTCGGGTACTTCTTGTCGATCGAGACGATCGCACAGTTGTGGAAGCCGCCCGCCTCCGGCAGGTGGTAGTCCACGATGTCCGGCACGATGATCTTGAGGAGCGGCAGGAAGAACCGCTCCGTGGCCCGCCCCAGCGGCCCGTCCTCGGTCGGCGGCCGGCCCACCACGATCGACTGCAGCAGCGGACGCTTCCGCATGGTCACGCAGTCGATGGTCAGTGCGGGGAACGGTTCCTGCGGCGTGTAGAAACCGGTGTGGTCGCCGAACGGCCCCTCGGGAAGCATCTTCCCGGGCTCCAGCCACCCCTCGATGACGACCTCCGCCTGCGCCGGGACCTGCAACGGCACGGTCTTGCAGTCGACCATCTCGATCCGCTTGCCCTGGATGAACCCGGCGAAGAGGTACTCGTCGATGTCGCCCGGCAGCGGCGCGGTGGAGGCGTACGTCACCGCGGGCGGCGCCCCGAACGCGATCGCGACCGGCAGCCGCTCCCCGCGCTTGGCGGCGACCTGGTAGTGGTTGCGGCTGTCCTTGTGGATCTGCCAGTGCATCCCGATGGTGCGCCGGTCGTGACGCTGGAGCCGGTACAGGCCCAGGTTCCGCACACCTGTCTCCGGGTGCTTGGTATGGGTGAGCCCCAGATTGAAGAACGATCCGCCGTCCTCGGGCCAGGTGAAGAGCGCGGGCAGCTGATCCAGATCCACGTCGTCGCCGGTGAGCACGACCTCCTGCACGGGCGCGCTCTCGGACTTCACCTTCTTCGGCGGCACATGCACCATCGAGCCGAGCTTCCCGAATGCCTCCCGCACCCCCACGAAGCCGTGCGGCAGCTCCGGCTTGAGCAGCCCGCCGATCTTGTCGCTGATATCGGCGTACGACTTCAGCCCGAGCGCCTTGAGCAGCCGCTTGTCGGTCCCGAAGACATTCATGGCCAGGGGCATCGAGGACCCCTTGACGTTCTCGAAGAGCAACGCGGGCCCGCCCGCCTTGTTCACCCGGTCGACGATCTCGCCGACCTCCAGATACGGGTCGACCTCGGCCTTGATGCGCTTGAGCTCGCCCTCGCGCTCCAGGGCCCGGAGGAGGGAACGAAGATCGTCGTAAGCCATGCCGTCCAGTTTGTCATCACCCCGGTGGATCACCCGGGGTGCCCCACCTCTCCGCCTCTCCACCTCTCCGCAACAGGGACGCGCGCGTTGAGGGTGGCCTCGATCGAAGCGACGTCAGAGGATGGGCGGCCTGCCGGCGGAAGCGAGTCGCGCCACGATGTCCCAGCTCATCGGTGACCGCTCGCCCTGGCCGCCGCGCAGTCCCTCCCTGAAGCCGTCGAGGAGGGCCCGTAGCGCGGCGCGGTCGCGAAACCGCCACAGGGTCAGCAGGGCCCAGGTGGCGAGATACTTGGCCGGTCGGAGACGGATGTGCGGTCAGTCACGCAGGACTGGCAGCGGCTGGGCTGCCTGGCAGTCGTTGTTCGGGCCCCGCTGATTGATGCATCGCCTGCTCGCGGAGGGCCTCGATGAACGTTGTGACGTGTGGGTGGTCGCGACGGCGGCCGATCGTGGCAACGCCGATGTGCCGGGTCGGAGTCGGCGGCTGGATCGGGACGACGCGCAGACCCGGCACCGTCGGGACGAACGCGATGGAAGGGATCAGGGAGATTCCCATTCCCGCGGCGACGAGCGAGCGGGCAAAGAAGTAGTCGGTGGTGGTGCCGCGTACTTCCGGTTCGAAGCCTGCCCGCTCGGCGTAGCGGCGCAGGTATGTCTCGGTCTTGAGGCAGCCGAGTACCCAGGGCTCGGCCGCCAGCTCGGTGATGTCGAGCGAATCGCGGTCGGCGAGTCGGTGCTCCTCGTGCATGACGACGTGCAGGGGGTCTTCCAGGAGTGCGGCCCACCGCAGGCTGGAGCCGGGGCCCGGCCCGACGGGCAGCGGGCCGTCGAAGTGGTAGGCGAGTGCGAGGTCGACGGCGCCCTGTCGGACGAGGGGCAGGGTCTCTTCGGGCTCGCCCTCCTTGACGTGGAGCAGGGTGCGGGGATGGGTTGCCATGAGCCGGGGGAGAGCGCCGGGCAGCAGGTGCCTGCCGCCGCTGGTGAAGGTGGCGACGGTGAGCTGTTCGTGACCCGTGCTGAGTTGCTCGACCTGTTGCTTTGCCTGTTCGAGCTCGGCTGCGACGGACTCGGCGGCCCCGACCATGATCTGGCCGGCCTGAGTGAGGGTGACCCCGCGCGTACTGCGTGCCACGACCTGGGCACCGAGGCTGCGTTCCAACACCGCTACGTGCTGGGAAACCGCGGAGGGGGTGAGACGGAGAGCCGTGGCCGCCTTGCTGAAGCTGCCGTGGTCCGCCACCGCTCGCAGGACGCGGAGCCGCTGCACATCGATCAACAGTATTCCTTAATACGCTTTCAGTAAGTCGCTACTTCTGCTGATGACGGTAGGCATCCAGGGTGGGGGCATGCAAAGGATCTGTGTCATCGGCGGAAGCCGGTACTTCGGAAGGCTCCTGGTCGAGCGTCTGCAGGCCACCGGTCACCAGGTCACTGTGATCAACCGCGGCTCCACCCAGCCGCCCGCCGGAGTCGAGCACCTCGTTGTCGACCGCAACGACGAGGCATCTCTCATTGCCGCGCTCGGCTCCCGCATCTTCGAAGTGGTTGTCGATCAGGTCTGCTACACCCCCGTACAAGCCGCGATCGCTGCCCGCGCCTTCGCCGGCCGCACCCGGCGCTACATCATGACCTCCACGATCGAGGTCTACGACCCGGCGACCGCCGCGCTGCCGGCAGGCACCTCGGTGCCGGAGGAGAGCGTGGACCCGGCCACCTGGCTGGTGGCCATGGATCTGCCCTGGCACGACGAGGCGTACCTGGAGGCTCACTACGCCGAGGGCAAGCGCCAGGCGGAGGCCGTCTTCACCCGCGCCGACAGCTTCGCGTTCGCCTCTGTGCGCAGCGCGCATGTGCTCGGCGGCGGCGCGCAGGAGTTCACCGGCCGACTGGCGCACTACACCGAGCGCATCGCCCGGGGCGACGAGATCGCTGTGCACGCCGAGGCACTGCCGACGGTGTTCATCCACCACGAGGAGCTGGCGGACCTGCTGCTGTGGGCGGCCACTGCCCCAGACTTCAGCGGTCCGGTCAACGCCTGCTCCGACGGCCTGCTCGACGTGCACGACCTGGCCGCGATCATCGCCGCGCAGACCGGCCGCGAGCCCGTCTACCGGACCGTCGACGCGGGCGGGACCGCCTCGCCTTTCTCCTTCGACCGCCGCTACGCCATGAGTAACACCCGCGCGAAACAGCTGGGCTTTGCCTTCTCCCGTACTGCCGACTGGCTGCCTGGCGCCGTCGCCGAAGCCCTCACAGCATCCGCCGCCCCCGTCGCCTGAGGAACACGAACCGCCATGGAACACCGCACCATCGCAGACACCACCGTCAGCGCCGTCGGACTGGGCGCCATGCCGCTGTCCATCGAGGACCGCCCGGACGAGACGCGGGCCATCGCCACCGTCCACGCCGCCCTCGACGCCGGCGTCACGCTCATCGACACCGCCGACAGCTATCACTGGCACGCCGACGAGGTGGGCCACAACGAGCTCCTGGTCGCCCGCGCGCTGGCCAGCTACGGCGGCGACACCTCCGGCGTCCTGATCGCGACCAAGGGCGGCCGCGGACGGCCCGGAGACGGCAGCTGGACCGTCACCGCCGCCCCGGAACATCTCAAGCGCGCCGCCGAAGCCTCCGCCAGGCGACTGGGCGTCGAAGCGATCGGCCTGTACCAGCTGCACAAGCCGGACCCGGCAGTGCCCTGGGCGGAGTCCGTCGGCGCTCTGCGCGACCTGCTCGACGCCGGCACGATCCGCGCCGCCGGCATCTCGAACGTGACCATCAGCCAGATCCGACAGGCGCATCAGATCCTCGGCGACGGGCTCGTCTCGGTACAGAACCAGTACTCGCCCGCCGTCCGGGACAGCGAGCCCGAGCTGCAGCTGAGCACCGAGCTGGGCCTGGCGTTCCTGCCCTGGAGCCCCCTCGGCGGCATCTCCCGCAGTTCCCTCGACGGCCCCTCCGGCCCGACCTCCATCGGCACCGCTTTCCACCGCATCGCGGCCGAACACGGCGTCAGCCCGCAGCAGATCGCCTTGGCGTGGCTGCTGAGCCGCTCCCCCGCGGTGATCCCGTTGCCGGGAGCCAGCCGCCCCGCCTCCATCACTGACTCGGCCCGGGCCGCGGAACTCACACTGAGCCCGGGGGAGCTGACGCAGCTTGACCACACGCTTCCGGGCTGATGCAGCTCCAGGCGTCGATGCTGAGCTCCTCGGCCGAGGACGGCCGCTCCCACCAGTCGACTCGGCCACCACCCGACGGCGGGGCGGGTTGCGCCAGTGCTCACGAGGACGAGTCCTTGTCCGGTCGAGCTGGGCTTGCGTGCCCGTCACCTTCATGTCACGTTGCCGACGGCGCCCCCAAGCCTCCAGGGGTGCGTCACCGCCTCGGTATTCACGGCCCGTGAACATCTTCGGGCTCCGCGCCCCACCCCGCCGGCCTGCCCTGCTTAAGCCGTCCGGCCCGGCGGCCTCGTCGCCGCGGCGGGCATCAACCGGTACGCCTCGCTGTTCGAGCACACCGCCTTTGCCCACCTCGACCGCCCGGCCCTCCAGGACGGCATCGGCCGCATCCTGGCCACCGGTTCGCACGACGGGAAGAAGGGATTCACCGAAGCGCACTTCCACACCGGTCCCGAGCTGGAGGCGGAAATGTGCGAGGCCGGCTTCACCGACACCCGGGTATACGGCGTCGAGGGCCCCGCCTGGGCGCTGCTGAAAGCGACCGAGCAGCATACCGGTGAGTCACTCACCGGATCACGGATGTTCACCTCCGCGCTGGCCGCGGCCCGCATGGCGGAGCCGTACCCCGACCTGCTCGCCGCCAGTTCCCACCTGCTCGCCGTGGGCCGTAATTGACACCGGCTACTCTGGGCCCGTCACCGGGGCGGGACAAGCCCCGCCAACTCTCCGCAGGGGGACCTTTCCACCATGTTCCGGGCCCTGATCTATCTCCTGCCTCTGGCGCTGACGATCTACGCGTTCATCGACTGCCTGAACACCCCCGAGGACGAGGCCAAACACCTGCCGAAGATCGCCTGGGTCTTCATCATCCTGCTGTTCTGGATCGTCGGCCCGATCGTCTGGCTGGCCGCGGGCAAGATGCGCCAGGTGCCCGCCGGGGGCCGTACGCCGTCGGAATGGCACCGCAATCACCGCTCGCAGTGGGTGGCGCCGGACGACAATCCGGAGTTCCTGAAGGCGCTGAAGGAAGAGAACAAGAAGGACGAGTCGCTCCTCAAGGACTGGGAGGCGGATCTGCGCCGCCGTGAGGAGGAGCTCAAGCGTCGCGAGAGCGGGGCGGGGCCGGAGGAGTCGGCGCCACCCGCTTCGTAATCGCGAAGGGCCGGCCGGCCCTTGTCGGCGGCCCGTACATGTCGTTGGACACGCTGCGGCCGTCGTGGGTGCCGGGAATCGACTGTCCGCACGGTGGAGAGTGGGCGCGTGAACGACTACCGCGCCATGCTCGCCACCGCCCTCGCCGAGGCCCGCGCCGGGCTCGCCGAGGGCGGCATTCCCATCGGTGCCGCGCTCTACGGGCCGGACGGCAGCCTCCTCGGCCGCGGCCACAACCGCCGTGTCCAGGACGGCGATCCGGCCATGCACGCGGAGACGGCGGCTTTCCGAGCGGCCGGACGGCAGCGCTCGTACCGGGGCACGACGATGGTGACGACGCTCTCCCCGTGCTGGTACTGCTCCGGCCTCGTGCGGCAGTTCGGGATCTCGCGGGTGGTGATCGGCGAGGCGGAGACCTATCCCGGCGGGCAGGACTGGCTGGCCCGGCACGGGGTGGAGATCGTGCTGCTCGACGATGCCGAATGCGTCGCACTCATGCGGGACTTCGTACGGGACCATCCCGACGTGTGGAACGAGGACATCGGCGTTGACTGATTTACCGCCCCGCGTCCCCGATCGTTCGAAAAACTTCACCTTGCTCCAACACCCTGCCGATATCCTCGTGTTGACGGTGTGACAGATCGGGTGGGACATCGGCGCTGGGGGTCCTGTGGAGAGAGAGCTGTACGGGCGCGAGGCGATCTTCGGCAACGACGGACTTGCGGCGCGTCTGACAGGTCTCACTCCGTACGGCTCCGCCCGGGTCGCCTACGAGCACCGTGACGATCCGCCGGTCGCCGTGCTGACCGGCGGCCGCGGCATGGGAAAGACGGCCGCGCTCAAGCAACTGCGCCATCTGTACCGGGAGATCACCCCGGTGGCCCTGGTCGACTGCGAGACCGTCGTGCCGCCCGCGGACCCGGGCCCCGGCTGGACTCCGGTCACCGGGGCGCTGCCGGAGCTCGCCACCCAGCTGACGGCGAAGGTGCATGCCGCGAGGCCGGTGCAGTTTCCCCGGCTGAGCCTCGGGCTCGTGGCGGTCGCCTCGATCTCCTGGACGCGGGAGGACGAGACGCGGGCGCAGCGGGATCTGCAGTCGCTCGGACCGGTGCTGGCGACGGTCGACACCCGTGGGGACGCGGCGACGGGCTGGGTCACCAAGGTGCTGACGAAGCTGGCCGCGAGTGCCTTCGACTCGGTGGTCCCACTGGCCGGGATGGTCGCCGAGGCCACGATCGAGACGGTGCTGGAGGAGACGTTCAGCCGGTTCCAGCGGCGTTCGGCGGACTGGTACGGGAGTTATCCGCACGCGGGCGGCAACGGCAGGATCGGGCTGCGGCAGCTGGCGGTCGACTTCGAGCGCGGCGGCGATCTGCGCCGCCGGGCCGAGGATCATCTGGTGCTCGCGCTGGTCGCGGATCTGGTGCGGGCGTACGGGGGTCTGGCGCGGGGTGCCCGCCGGGGCCGTCCTGTGCTGCTGCTGGACAACGCGCACACGTTGCTGGGCCGGCAGCTGGTGGAGCCGGTGCTGCGGCAGCGGGCCTCCGGGGTGCGCGATCAGATCGCCCTGTTCGCCTCCTCGCGCGCCCGTGACCACGAGGGGCTGAGCCATGCGGTGCGCCGGCGGCTGCCCGAGGTGGCGCACGGCTCGCACTGGGCCCGCGGTTCGGAGGTGACGTCCGGGATTCTGGCCGTGGAGCTCACCGCGCTGGGCCCGGCGCACGTGCAGGCGGCGTTCGACCGGCACGATCCGGTGGGCCGTACCCCGGCCGGGCTGGCACGTGGGGTGCACCGGCTGACGGGTGGGCGCCCGCTGGGTGTGGCGCTGTTGGCGCAGGCGGCGGGCGAGGCGCTGGTGCCGGGGACGCCGCGGCCGGGATCGTCGCAGCCGGGCAGCACATCGCAGCCGGGCTCGCTGGTGCCGGGGGCGCTGCTGGACCGCACGGTGGAGCTGCGTGAGGACCGGGCGCCGGTGCGGGTCGCGGACGAGCTGTTGGCTCAGCTGCTGCCTGGGCAGCAGCTCGACGTACTGAGTGTGCTGGCCGCCGCGCACGGGGAGGACTCGGCGCGGCTGCTGGCCACGGCCCGGCTGCGCGGCCGGTCGCTGGACGGCGATGTGGCGCTGCAGGTGCGGGACGTGCTGCGGGCCCAGGACTGGCCGGTCGGCCCCGAGTACTTCGTCGCCGATCCGCTGCTGCGTGCGCTGCTGCTGCACCGGCTGCGGTTCCAGGACGACGACCATCCGTACTACGCGGTGTGGCGTGCGGTGCACGAGACGCTGCGCACGGCGTACGCGCCCGGGGGCCGCTGCCCGAGCGTCCCGCACCGGCTGCACCAGGAACTGGTGCTGGGCAGGACGAGGGACTGCGTGACGCATCTGCGGGAGCGGTTCACCGACGGGGATGTCACCGCCTGGCTCGGCTCGTTGCGGTTCATCGCCTCGGCCCCGTATCCGCGTCCGCCCGGTTACGCCGGCCCCGATCCGCGGCGGGCGGTCGCGCTCGGCCGCGAGGCGGCCGGTTCGCTGCCGGACGGGGAGACGGGGCTCGCGGGGCTCGGCGAGCGGGCCGTGGAGCTCCAGTTGCAGCTGCGCCGGCTGCTGCACGCCGTATGGCTGCTGTCCGATCCACTGGCTCTGCCGGACGAAGAGGTGATCGACAAGATGGCGCACGAACTGCGACAACTGTCCGGCAGGCATCCGACGGGCAACAGCGTGCTGTGGGACGCGGCGACGCACTGGCCGCAGGACATCAGGGCCTGGCGGCCGCTGTCCATGCCGCCGGGGTCGCCGGACACGGGCGGACCGGGCACGGGCGGCAGCGGGCAGAGGCGGGGGGACGGTGGCTCGGATGCGTAATCCACTGCGCTATCGCGTCTGGTACACGGCAAGGCAGAAAGTGGTCACCACGGTGGTGGTCGGCGCCCTGGTCGTCACGTCCGGCTGGTACGGCATCGGCCGGCTCACCGCCCCCGAGGACCGCTCCTGCGCGAAGGGTGTCGAGCGGCCGCAGGGCAGCGACGAGTGCATAGGTGTCTCCGGCGACGGCTACGACTTCGGGCGGCCGAAGCTGACCGAGGTCGCCGCGGCCATCGCCCGGGAGAACGACACCCTGAAGCCCGGCCGGTACGCGACGGTCGCGCTGCTGCTGCCGCTGACGTCGACGGACGAAGCCATGCAGACCAAGATGCAGCGCGAGCTGCAGGGCGCGTTCGCCGAGCAGTACCGGGCCAACCATCTGTCGAACGAGCAGGTGCCGGGGATCCGGCTGGTTCTCGCCAACACGGGGAAGAACAACCTGCTGTGGCAGCCGACGGTGGACCGGCTGAAGAAGATGACCGGGGCCCCGGACCATCTGCGGGCCGTGTCTGGGGTCGCCACCAGCAGTACGCAGGTCAGGTCGGCGGTCAAGGAGCTGACCGCCGCGCACATCGCGGTCGTCGGTACCACGATCACCGCCGACGACATCGCCAACGGCCCGGGCGGCGACCCGTTCCCCGGTCTGGCGCGGGTGTCGCCGACGAACCGGGACGAGGCGCGGGCGCTGGCGCACTTCGGGAAGGTGAAGGCGGACAAGGCGCTGCTGGTGCAGGACACCCGCACCGGGGACCACTACACGGACACGCTGCGGGCGGCGTTCACCTCGCTGGTGAAGGGCACACAGTACGAGCCGCAGCTGTTCACCTCGCGCAAGGACCCCAACGACGAGGGCACCACGGCCAACACGTTCCAGCAGATCACGCATCTCATCTGTGACACGGACGCGGATACGGTGTTCTTCGCCGGACGCCACACCCAGCTGCGGCAGTTCATCAACGCGCTCGGGGCCCGCGGCTGCCAGAGCCGCCCGTTCACGATCCTGACCGGCGACGAGGGCTCGTACCTCGGCAGCGACAAGAAGCTCGACCGGGGCGCGCTGCGCCGCAAGGTGACGGTCCGCTACGCCTCGCTGGCGCACCCGGACGCCTGGGCGGTGGCGAAGGAGAAGGGCGGGGCGGCGACGGGCGGTTCCCCGGCGGACTACCGCAGCTTCCTGGACCTGCTGGCCACGGTGGCGAAGAAGCCCGTGGGACCGATCGGTCCGACCGGTCACCAGGAGCTGACCGACGGCCAGGTCATCATCGCGCACGACGCGATGTCGCTGGCGGTGCACGGCATCCGGCAGGCGACGCCGGACGGCAAGCAGCTTCCGCAGCCCGCGGACGTGGGTGAGCAGTGGCCGCGGGTGAAGGGTTCGCTGCGGGTGTCGGGGGCCAGTGGCTGGATCTGCCTGGACAACCACGGGAACCCGTACAACAAGGCGGTGCCGGTGGTGGAGCTGGCACCTGAGGACGCCCGTCAGCGGTTCGTGGCGATCGCCTGGCCCGAGCGCACGCCGCCGGACCCGAAGTGCCTGCCGCCGTCCTCGGCACCGTGACGCCGCGTCACCGCTCGGCCGCCGCGTACTCCTCGCGCAGCCCCGCCCACCGGACCGGGGTCCACTTCGACCAGTCGGCGGGATATCCGTCGAGCGCGTCGACGAGGTAGCGGAAGTGGTCGTGCCAGCCGGCGAGGCAGTCCAGGCGCAGCTCGTCGTCGCCCCGGAACTCGTTGGTGAAGCGCAGCAGCACATGGTCGCCGCGCGGTGGCTCCAGGTGGAAGCGGATGCGGCCGTGGAGTCCTTCGAGGGTGTATTCGGCGACCCGCTCGATGTCCCAGGCGGTGACGGTGCCGGAGGCGACCGTGGCATGCCCGTCCGGGTCGGTGTTCAGCCAGCGCAGCGTGACGGCCCCGCCGATGCGCGGTTCGAACGGGTCGGCGGCGGCGAGCCAGCCGGGCAGCCCCTCGGAACTGGCAACGGCTGCCCACACCCGTGGGACGGGGTGGGGCAGCCGTAGCGTGAACCGCAGCATGTGCTGGTCACCATGGGTTTCGCTGGTGCCACGCTCGATGACGGGGATCGCATCGGTCATGGTTCCAGCGTGGCCCGGTGGTGCGGGATCCGCACCCGTACGGGGTGGGGGCCGGTCAGACGCCTGCGTAGGAGTGCTTGCCGGTGACGAAGATGTTCACGCCGTAGTAGTTGAAGAGCCAGCAGCCGAAGGCGACCAGTGCCAGGTAGGCGGCCTTGCGGCCCTTCCAGCCTGCGGTGGCGCGGGCGTGCAGGTAGCAGGCGTACGCGACCCAGGTGATGAAGGACCAGACCTCCTTGGGGTCCCAGCCCCAGTAGCGGCCCCATGCGTCGCCCGCCCAGATGGCGCCCGCGATGATCGTGAACGTCCACAGCGGGAAGACCGCGGCGTTGATGCGGTACGAGAACTTGTCGAGCGTCGAGGCGGCGGGCAGCCGGGAGAGCACGGACCGGGCGAACGAACCGGGCTGCCCGCCGCCCGCGAGCTTGCTCTCGTAGCTGTCGCGGAAGAGGTAGAGCAGCGTGGCGACCGCACCGATGTAGAAGACGGCACCGCAGATGATGGCGGTGGAGACGTGGATCCACAGCCAGTACGAGTGCAGTGCGGGCACCAGCTGGTCGCTGGACGTGTAGAGCACCGTGGTCGCGATGCCGAGGTCCAGCAGGACGGTGGTGACCAGGAGCAGCCCCATCCAGCGGACGTTCTTCTTCAGCGCGAGGAGGCTCAGGTACGCGGCGACCGCCACCGTGGAGAAGGTGATGGAGAACTCGTACATGTTGCCCCAGGGGGCACGCTGCACGGACAGCGCGCGGGCGAGGACACCGCCGGCCTGGACGAGGAAGGCGAGCACGGTCATGGAGACCGCCATGCGTCCGTACAGGTCGCCCTTGAACGTGCCGCCGGCCGCGCCGGGCCCGTCCGGGACGTCGCGGGTACCGGCCGCGGAGCGCGTGATGATCTTCGGGCGGTCGAGTACGGCGGTGCCGCCGCCCTTCTGCGCGACCTGCACCTTCACCGTGGCGGCGGCCGCCCCCTCGGTACCGGTCAGCGCGGCGGCGGTGCGGCCGACCTTGCTGCGGCTGCCGAACACCCATTCCGCGATGTGCGCGAAGAAGGCCAGGGTGTAGACGGCCATCGACGAATAGATCAGCACATTGCTGGTGTGCGCCAGGTTCTCGTTGGTTGCGGCGGCGAGATTCACTTCTCAGCCCCTTCGGCAGGTTCTACGGGGGATTCTTCGACGGAGCCGGAATCTGATCCGGGGTCGGTGTCGGAGCCGGGCGCGGTGGGCGCGACGGCATTGAGCGTGACCGCGAGATCGGCCAGCTCCTCGGGAAGCTTCGCGGACTCGCTGCGGCCGAGACCCGCCATTTCGACGACGGTGACGCCGTCCGCACCGCGCACGGCCCGCACCCAGATGCGGCGCCGCTGGATGAACAGCGAGCCTGCGAGCCCGGCGATCGCGGCGATGGCGCCGGTGAGCGCCCAGCCGCTGGCGGGCTGCTCGGAGATCTGGAAGCTGGCCCACTCCTCGACGCCCTCGAAGGTGATCGAACCGGCGCCGTCGGGCAGCTTCATCGTGTCGCCGACCGCCAGGCGCTGCTTGAGCAGGTTGCCCTTGCTGTCCTTGAACTCCTTCATCTTGGACTTGTCCAGCTGGTACACGTTCTGCGCCAGTCCGGAGTCGGGCCCGAGGTAGCCGTGGTAGCCGTTGAGGGCGAGCCGCGGATTGTCGGCGGCGGGGAACTGGGAGAACATCGTGCCCTGGTTGTCGCCCGCGAAGGTCGGCACGAAGAACGCCTGGAAGCCCAGCTGGGTCTTCTTGCCGTTCTTGTCGCGGTAGCCGTCGAACACCTTGATCGCACCGGTCGAGGTGACGTTGTTGTCGATGGGCAGCAGCGGCACGGCGGCCTTGTAGACCTCCTTGCCCCTGCCGTCCTTGACGGAGACGACGGGCGCGTAGCCGTGCGCGTTCAGATAGACCTTGGTGCCGTCGACGACCAGCGGCTCGTTGACCCTGATGACGGTCTTCTGCGGCTTGCCGTAGGCACCCTTCTCGTACGTCACATGGGCCTCGTAGGTCCGGGGCGTACCGATCTGGGGGCCGCTGCGCTCGTACGTGCCGATGAACTTGTCGAGCGTGAAGCTGAACGGGGCGAGCGAGTCGGTGTCGAACAGCGAACCCGACTTGAAGTCGTCGTACTGGGTGAGTGTGTTGGAGAAGCCGTCGCCCTCGACGATCAGCTTGGCACCCTCGGACTTGAAGAGCTGCCCGAAGGCGAACGCCACCAGCATCACGATCAGCGCGATGTGGAAGATCAGGTTCCCGGCCTCGCGCAGATAGCCCTTCTCGGCGGCGACCGCGTCCCCCGCGATGTGCGCGCGGTAGCGGCGCCTGCGCATCATGGCTAGCGCGGCCTCGCGGACGTGCTCGGGCTCGGCCTCGGTGCGCCAGGTGGTGTACGCGGGCAGCCGGGTCAGGCGCCTCGGGGCACCCGGCGGGCGGCTGCGCAGCTGGCCGATGAACTGGCCGGTGCGCGGGACGATGCAGCCGATGAGCGAGATGAACAGCAGGATGTAGATCGCGGAGAACCACACCGAGCTGTAGACGTCGAAGAACTGGAGCTTCTCGTAGATCGGCGTGACGGTGGTGTGGGCGTCCTTGAAGGTCTGCACCTTCAGTTCGTCGACGCTGTTCTGCGGGATCAGCGAGCCGGGGATGGCGCCGAGCGACAGCAGGAAGAGCAGGATCAGCGCGACCCGCATCGAGGTGAGCTGCCGCCAGAACCAGCGGACCCAGCCGATGACGCCCATGGCCGGCAGATCGGCCGCGCTCTCCTCGCGCGGGGCGGTGGAGAGCTGGGAGCCGGCCGCACCGAGTTCGCGGGCGTTCTCCCGGTCCTGCTCGTCCCGGATCTCCCGCTCGTCCCGGTGCTCGCGCTCCGGGGCCGGGTTGGACTTGGTGTCGCTCATGGAACTCAGATCCCCACAGTGAAGCCGTTGGACCAGCCCTGCAATTCCTGCATCATGGTGTCCCAGACGCCGGTCAGCAGGAGCAGCCCGGTCGCGATCATCATGACGCCGCCGATCCGCATGACCCATGCGTAGTGGCGCTTGACCCAGCCGAAGGCGCCGAGCGCCTTGCGGAAGGCGACCGCCGCGAGCACGAAGGGCAGACCGAGCCCGAGGCAGTACGCGACGGTCAGTATCGCCCCGCGTCCGGCGGTGCCCTGCTGCACGGCGAGGATGCTCACCGAGCTGAGCGTCGGGCCGAGGCACGGGGTCCAGCCGATCCCGAAGAGGGCGCCCAGCAGTGGTGCGCCCGCCAGCCCGGTCACCGGCCTCTTGTGGATACGGAATTCGCGCTGCGTCATCCACGGCATGAGGCCCATGAAGAAGATCCCCATCAGGATCATCAGCACACCGAGGACCTTGGCGAGCGTCTGGCTGTGCTCCTGGAGGGTGTCGCCGAAGAAGCCGAAGAGCGCGCCGCCGGAGACGAACACGGCGGTGAAGCCGAGCACGAAGAGCGAGGCGCCCGCGACCATGCGCCCCCGCTTGGCCTGCGCCAGGTCCGTGCCGCTGACCCCGGTGACGTAACTGAGGTAACCGGGGACGAGCGGCAGGACGCACGGCGAGAAGAACGAGACGAGCCCGGCGAGTACGGCGACGGGCAGGGCGACGATCAGCGCCCCGTTCACGATGGTCAGGTTCTCGCCCTGGACCGCGGCAAGGGTGTGCACGGAATCACTTCTCCGCGATCAGCGGGTCGATCATCTTGTGCAGCTTGTCGGCGTCGAGCGCGGCCAGCGAACGGGCGGCGATCTTCCCGTCCCGGTCCAGCACCACGGTCGACGGAATGGCCTGCGGACGCAGCGTGCCCTTGGGGAAGCGGAGCATGAGCTTGCCGGTCGGGTCGTAAAGGCTCGGGTAGGGGATCCCGTAGTCCTTCTCGAAGCTCAGCGCGGGGCCCTTCTTGGGGTCGCGCGTGTTGATCCCGACGAACTGGACGCCCTTGTCCTTCGTCTCCTTCGCCACCCTCGAGAAGTACTGGGCCTCCAGACGGCAGGGCCCGCACCACGAGCCCCACATGTTCAGCACGACGACCTTGCCCTTGTAGTCGGCGACGTCGAGCTGCTTGCCTTCGAGGGTCTCGCCGTCGAGCTTCGGGGCGGCCTTGCGGTCGCCCTTGGCCACGGTGGAGATTCCGCCACTGCCCGTGACGAAGTTCGTGTTGCCACCGCCACCCGCCTTGTTGTCGTCGCCACCGCACGCCGTCAGCGTGAGTGCGAGTGCGACGACCGCTGCGGGGGCGGCGAGCAGGGTGAAGCGGCGTCGAGGTGCCCGGCCATAGCTCATGTGAAAAGTTTCGCATGACGGTTCCGGCGATCTCGGGCACCCCCCTCGGTGCCCGTAAAGCCCGTTGTCAGGCCTGTTTAAAGAAGGCGTTCCAGCCGCCTTCGGGCGACTGTCCGACTCCCAGCGTACGGAGCTTGTCGAGCACGGCCGGGGTCTGGACGTCGAGCCAGTCGACGAACTGCTTGAAGGAGACGAGCCGCACATCCGGCTTCCCCGCGATTTTCTTGAGCGCTTCCTCGACCGCGTCCATATAGATGCCGCCGTTCCACTCCTCGAAATGGTTTCCGATGTAGAAGGGCGCGCGATTCGTCGTGTACGCACGGTCGAAACCGGCGAGATACGACTGGGCGGCCTGCTTGCGCCAGCCCGGATAACGCGAAGGCATGCCCTTGGTCGAATTCACCGACTGGTTGGCGAGGATGTTGTAGTCCATCGAAAGGACTTCGAAGGAGTGCCCCGGGAACGGCATGCCCTGCAGCGGCAGATCCCACACGCCCTGACGCTTCTGGGGCCACACCTGGGTGCCACCGGGCGAGCTGGCGTCGTAGCGCCAGCCGAGCTTGCGTGCCGTGGGCAGCAGATTGTCCTGGCCGAGCAGGCAGGGAGTGCGTCCGCCGACCAGTTCCTTGCGGTAGTCGAAAGGCAGCGGATCGAGGTCGCTCCAGCCGGTGTTGGTGCGCCATTCGGTGACGAAGGAGACCGCCTGATCGATTTCGCTCTGCCACTGGGAGGCCGACCAGTTCGCGACCGATCCGGAACCGCCGCAGAAATGCCCGTTGAAGTGGGTGCCTATCTCATGCCCGTCGAACCAGGCCTGACGGACGCACTTCAGCGTCTCCTTGATGTGGTCATCGGTGAGATAACCGATGTCGGAAGCACCGATCGGGTTGTTGGGCGGCCGGTACTTGGACTTCTTCGACTCGGGCAGCAGATAGAGGCCGGAGAGGAAGAAGGTCATCGACGCTTCGTGATCCTTGGCGAGTTCCAGAAAGCGCGGGAAGAGCCCGTTGCCGACCTCGCCCGCCCCGTCCCAGGAAAAGATCACGAACTGCGGTGGCGTCTGCCCGGGTTCGAGCGGAACCGGCGCGGAAGGCTGATGCGGCTGCTTCCCGGTGTCCGCGGTGGAACCGTCCCCTATCTCGCGGACGTCCTTCTTCGCAGGTCCGGTCCCCCGGGTGTGCCCGTCGGCACCCTTCTCCCCCGCAGCAGCGCCCGGCAGGCCCGTGTCGGAGGAACCGCACCCCGTCAGACCGATGGCGGCCGTGGCCCCAAGCCCGGCTCCGAGCAGACCCCTTCGGCTGATGTCGCGCATGCGTTCCCCATCTGCGGTCGTTTTGCCTCAAGTCCATACAAACTGACAAAGGCTTAGATGAGGGAAGCGGTAGAAGGGTTCCGCCGATTAGCATATTTTTCTGTGCGCGACCAGACCTCGACTTTGGTCGAACGCATGACCGAGCGAGCCGGACGCGGCGGGAGCAGGGCTCAACCGCCGGCGGAGTGATCAATCGCTGAAGGGGACTCAGTCCCCGGTCCCGAGGCGGCAGCAGAATCGCCTGCCTCGGGACGGCGGCAAAAAATCGCCGGACGGGCGGAAAATCAAGCCCGTCCGGCGATTGAGGACAGAACGGCAACCGGACGACCGGGAAGGTCGGCAGGCAGGGGCCCGGGGCTGGGGCTCGGGTGCACTCCACCCCACCCCACGCCCCGCCGGCCCCGGGCCGGCTACGCGCCGAACGCCTTCGACTTCCCCTTCACCGGCTTCGCGCCGGCCCGCAGATGCGCCGGCACCAGATCCCGCGCCGGCTCCGTGTACCCGACCGACACGATCTTGTCGCCCTGGTACGTGAAGCTGGTCAACGACGCGAGCGTGCACTGCCGCTTGCGCGGGTCGTGCCACAGCCGCCGCCGCTCCACGAAGCTGCGCACGATCCAGATCGGCAGCTGATGGCTGACGCACACCGCCTCGTGCCCGCGCGCCGCGTCACGCGCGGCGTCCAGGGCGCCCATCATCCGTACGACCTGCTCGATGTACGGCTCGCCCCACGACGGCCGGAACGGATTCGTCAGGTGCTTCCAGTTGTCCGGCTTGCGCAGCGCCCCGTCGCCGACCCCGAAGGTCTTGCCCTCGAAGACGTTGGCGGCCTCGATGAGCCGCTCGTCGGTGGCCAGGCCGAGGCCGTGCGTCTTGGCGATCGGTGTGGCCGTCTCCTGGGCGCGCTCCAGCGGGGAGGCGACGACATGAGTGATGTCGCGGCCTTCCAGGTGCTCGGCGACCCGGTCGGCCATCTGCCGGCCGAGTTCGGAGAGGTGGTAGCCGGGGCGGCGCCCGTAGAGCACGCCCTCCGGGTTGTGCACCTCGCCGTGCCGCATCAGATGGACGACGGTGATGTCCTTGCGGCTTCCGTTCTCGCTCATGCGGTTGCCTCCGATGCGGCGCGGGCAGCGGCGGGCAGGGCGGCGGCGATGCGCTCGACGGCCTGCGTGTCGTGGGCGGTGGAGACGAACCAGGACTCGAAGGCGGACGGCGGCAGGTAGACGCCCTGCGACAGCAACGAGTGGAAGAAGGCGGTGAAGCGGAAAGCTTCCTGCTGCTTCGCGTCCTCGTAGTTCCGCACCGGCCGGTCGGTGAAGAAGACGGAGAACATGTTGCTCGCCGCCTGCACGGTGTGTGCCACGCCTTCCTTGGCGAGCGCCTCGCCGACCAGGCCGCGGATCTCCGCGGAGACGGCGTCCACCTTCGCGTACGCGGCGTCGTCGAGCAGCCGCAGCTGGGCGAGACCGGCGGCGGTGGCGACCGGGTTACCGGAGAGGGTGCCCGCCTGGTAGACGGGACCGGCCGGGGCGAGGTGCGCCATCACGTCCGCACGGCCGCCGAAGGCCGCTGCCGGGAAGCCGCCGCCCATGACCTTGCCGAAGGTCATCAGGTCGGGCCGTACCCCGTCGATGCCGAACCAGCCGGCCTTCGAGGTACGGAATCCGGTCATGACCTCGTCGGAGATGTAGAGCGCGCCGTTGGCGGCGCAGATCTCCTTGAGCCCGGCGTTGAAACCGTCCAGCGGCGGGACGACGCCCATGTTGCCCGGCGACGCCTCGGTGATCACACAGGCGATCTCGCCGGGCTGCGCGGCGAACGCCTCCCGCACGGCGTCCAGGTCGTTGTACGGCAGCACGATCGTGTCGCCGGCCTGCGCACCGGTGACCCCCGGGGTGTCCGGAAGGCCGAAGGTCGCGACCCCGGACCCGGCGGCGGCGAGCAGTGCGTCGACGTGGCCGTGGTAGCAGCCGGCGAACTTCACCACCTTGGCCCGGCCGGTGAACCCGCGGGCGAGACGGATCGCGGACATGGTCGCCTCGGTGCCGGACGACACCAGTCGCACCTGCTCCACGGGCTCGATCCGGGCCACGATCTCCTCGGCGAGCGCGACCTCGCCCTCACCGGGCGTACCGAACGAGGTGCCGCGGGCGACAGCCTCCTGGACTGCGGCGATGACCTCGGGGTGGGAGTGGCCGAGGATCATCGGCCCCCACGAGCACACGAGGTCGACATACTCACGGCCGTCGGCGTCGGTGAGGTACGGACCGGTACCGGACACCATGAAGCGGGGCGTACCGCCCACGGCCCGGAAGGCACGGACGGGAGAGTTCACGCCGCCGGGCGTCACGAGGGACGCGCGGTCGAAAAGCGTCTGCGAAACTGGGGCGTCATAGGGAAAGCTCACACAAGCCATGGTGTCAGAGCCACGGACGGTCTTGCGGACAGGTGTTTCACCGCACGCCCGTGGGGGAGGTCACTGAGACGATGATCGGGTTGCGCGGCGGGGGCTGTGTCTCCTAAGTAGTAGTCGGGTGGATGAGATATGCATCGCGGTGGCGGAGTGGGCGAAGGGACCGACGACCTGGGGCCCGAGCCTGCCCGGCGGGGTCGGCACCGGCGTGAGGCGGAACGCAGGCAGGGCATACAGGCCGGTGGTGCGCAGGGTGTCGGAGCCGGAAGCAGGAGTGGTGGCCGGGTGGGGGTGACCTACAAGTATTTCGGTGCCCCCGACGGGGCGACCGCGGCACGCGTGCCCATTTCGATGCGCCCCGAGGAGCTCGGCGGCGACGAACTGGGCATGGGCGGCATGTTCACCAAGATCAAGCCGGAGACGGTGTCGGCGATGGTCCTCACCGGCATCCAGGGCATACCCCTGCACAGGGTCCCACCGCTGGAACTGGTCGTACTGCACCCCGACTACGCGGTGGTCAAGCTCCCGATGACGGTCGTCGACCCGCTGCGCGGCGTCGGCGAGGAGACGGTGGGTGCCGCAGCCTTCATCTGGTCCACGGTCCCGGACCGCGGCGGCCCGCGCGACGCGTTCAACGTCTACCAACTGCTGCACGAGTGGCAGGATTTCAGCCATCGTCTGCATGACGCGGGGCATCAGGCGTACTGCCTGGTCTGGCCCTGACCTGGATTCTCATTCAGTACGGACGGCCCACCGGAGAGGTTGCCCGGGGGCCGTCCGGGAACGCCTGTCAGGCCGCGTCGCCGACGAACACTTCGAAACGGCGCGGAAGCGACTCGCTCCCGCCAAAGCAGCCCACGATCGGACCACCCGCACCGCAGGCCGGGCCCGGGGACCGGTCCGGCGTCACTTCCGCGGTGCCGGCCGGAGTGCTGAACGCCCGGGCCCGGCCGATCGATTCGGCGTCACCGCTGCTTCCGCGGTGTGGGTCAGCCGGCCCACCGTCCGGAGAGGAAGGTGACGGCGAAGACGGTCATCAAAGGTGCTGCGATGACGAGGTAGGCGGTCTTGACGCGGGCGTTTCGCAGGCTCCAGGCAGCGAGGCCGGTCCACAGGGGCCACCACAGGAGGGTCGCGCGGGGGATGGAGGTGTACCAGTAGGAAGTGCCCAGGGCCCACAGGCTGAGGCCGATGTACACGGCTTCCGGCCAGCGTCGCTGCCGGATCAGCAGGCCGCACAGGCCGATGCCGACCAGCATGGTGAGGAGTTCGGCCTGGCTCATCAGGGCGTACCCGGTGCTCTGGGAGTGCCCGAAGGCGGCGTGCCAGGTGTTCTGCCAGGCGTCCCAGGGGGCGTGGAAGTCGCGGTACCAGCCGCGTTCCTCGGCGTGTTTCCAGGCCATCCAGTCGCCGGTGTGCGTCTGCAGGTACCAGCTGTAGAGAAACGGCGGGAGGGCGGGCAGGGTCAGCCAGGGCAGACGTCGCCAGTGGGCGGGGGTGCGGGCGGTGACCAGGAAGTGGACCGCGACAGCCGCGGCGAGGAAGAGGCCGCTGACACGGACGGTGGTGGCCAGGCACGTCAGGACGGCCGCGAGCGGCCAGTTGAGGCGCTGGGCGGCCAGCCAGGCCGGCAGGGCCAGGGCGAGGAAGAGCGCTTCGGTGTAGCCGGCGGCCAGGAAGACCGCGCACGGGGAGAGCAGGAAGAACAGGGCCGCGCGCTGGCCCGCGTCGTCCTGTGGCAGGTGCAGCCGGGCGATCCGGGCCAGGGCCAGCACGGCCACGCCTCCGGCAACGAGGGAGATCAGCGCACCGGCCGCGGGCCAGCTCGGAATGACGGTGTGAACAGCCCGCAGTACGAAGGGGAAGCCGGGGAAGAAGGCTTCCCTGTTGTCCCAGCCGGATATCCAGGGGCCGGACTGGCCCGGGAAGTAGCCGTCCTGGGCTATGTGCAGGTAGTGCCACCAGTCCCACCGCTGCCACGGTGAGAAGAACGAGGCGGCGTGGTGGGCCTGGCGGTCGTCGGCGAACAGCCAGCGGGTGCAGTAGGCAATGATCCAGATGCCCGCGCGGGTCAGCAGGTACAGCCACAGCACCTCGCGGTCGGCGGGCTCGAGCCGGAGCAACAGCCGCCGGAGAAACAGCCGGCCGAAGGATGTCGTGCCCGGTGACGGCGTATCGCGGGGCGGCCCGGGAGCGGTCCTGGTCCGGGCGGGCGGACACTCACGCTGCCGATGGGTGGGTGAAAGGCTCACAACAGAATCTCCTGGGGCGAATGTGCGCGTGCCGAACGGCCCCGGGCAGGCGTCACCCGGGGCACGGGAGGCGGAAGGTCAGCGGGGCGGGTCGCTCTGGCTGTGGGTAGGGGTGGCCGGTGCCCCGGATGCGCTCCGGCCGGGGGAGGGGTTCCGCATCGGCGGCGGGCTGGTGCGGGGCGAGGAGGGCAGGGAGGACACGGGAGAGGGCCGGGGGGTGGAAGGGGTGGTGGCCGGGACGGTGGTGCCGGTGCTGTCGGGCAGGAGTGCCGCCACGGCCGCGCCCGTGCCGGAGAAGACCAGACAGACTCCGACAGCCAGCGCAAGGATCCGGCGTCTGCGCACTTGCTCCGCACGCTCGGTGATGAAGGAGAGCGGAGCGGAACGGGTGCGGGACTGGCCGGTGGCGGCAGCCTCCTTGAACAGGGACCGCAGCGGGTCTTGGGATTCAGACACAGGGCCCCTCCTCGGTACGCGGATCCTGCAGACGATGCGAGAGCGTGGCCCGGCCCCGGGCCAGATGCGTCTTGACGGTGCTGGCCGCCAGACCGGTCTCCGCGGCGATCTGCTCGACAGTCAGATCGCATACGTAGTGCAAGGCCAGCGTGCGGCGCTGTTTGGGCGGCAGATCCCGCAGCACTTCCACCAAGGCCACCGACTCCGGACCGGGAGCCTCCATATGGGGCGGGGCACCACTGCGCTGCCAGGCATCCGCCATACGGCGCCGTCCGCGCCACCGGCTCACCGCCAGTCGCCAGGCGACCTTACGGATCCACGCCTCGGGCTGCCCGTCACGGTCGAGCTGACGCCGTCGGCTCCAGCCCTTGACGAAAGCTTCCTGCACCACGTCCTGCGCCTCGTGCTGGTCGCCGAGCATCACAAACAACTGCCCCGTCAGCCGGGCGGCCGTCTGCGCATAGAACTCTTCGAACTCCTCGACGGTCAACAATCAGCTCCTGGATCTCCTCGGTCTCACCGGGCATACGCCCGGCACCCCGCATCCGGACGACACCGAAACCGAAATGATCAGCGTGACGGTCATCACACAGACCTGACGGTCCGGGGCACCGGATTGCGGTTCACTCAGCCCGCTCTCACAAATGATCGCCTGTGAGCGTTCCGCGAAGACCCCGGGACCCGCCCCGTTTCCGCAGGTGAGCGCATGCAGAAGTCCCCCGGAATCCGCGCGCTGCGCGATTCCGGGGGACTGTCGCCATGGATTCGAGGCCCTGGAAGCCCCTCCACACACGGCAGATACCAAAGGGCCGTCGCAACACACGAGTGTCGCGACGACCCTTTGGTGAGCCGGGAAAGTCCAGGGCTTTTGCCTCCGCGTCGGTCCGCACGGCGGTGACGGTGACGCCCCGACCGGCGCTGCCGGTCTTCGTCGGCGCCTCGACGAGGCGCACGCGAGTGGGTCAGGCAGCCGCGGAAGCGGCCTGCGAGGTCACCTGCTGGATGACCTCGGTGAGCGCGGTGACGACCTCGGCGTCGTCGGCGGGGTGGGTGTCGGCGAAGCGCGTCACGGAGCCCGGGATGGACAGCTTGACGTCCTCCAGGACCACACCGCCCGCGATCCCGGCGGACTTGCGGGCGTCGTCCTGCGCCCATACGCCGCCGTACTGGCCGAAGGCGGTGCCGACCACGGCGACCGGCTTGCCGGAGATGGCGCCGGCACCGTACGGGCGGGACAGCCAGTCGATGGCGTTCTTCAGGACGGCCGGCATGGTGCCGTTGTACTCGGGCGAGAACAGCAGGAACGCGTCGGCCCGGCCCGCCGCCTCGCGCAGCCGGGCGGCAGCGGCCGGGACGCTTCCCTCGACGTCGACGTCCTCGTTGTAGAAGGGCACGTCGGCCAGGCCCTCGTACAGCTCGATGCCGGCACCCGCGGGGGCGTGCTTGGCGGCGGCTTCGGCGAGCTGGCGGTTGTGCGAGCCGGCGCGGAGGCTGCCGACGAGCGCGAGGATGCGTACAGACATGGAGAACTCCCGGAAGGCGGAATCTGCGGAACAAGCGGACCGTGGTCCGTTGAAAGTTGTACCACTTAAGCGGACTGCGGTCCACTTATGTCTTCCGGGCGCTACTCTGAGCCCATGACCGGTCACGTTCCCCCGCCGCTCAGGCCGCCCGACCCCGGCGAGGCGCGGACGAGCCTCCCGCTCGCCCCGACCGGCGAGCCGCCGCAGCTACGGGCGGACGCGGCGCGCAATCGCACGCGCCTGCTGGACGCCGCTTCCCGGCTTCTGACCGAGTGCGGAGCAGCGAACCTGACCATGGAATCGGTGGCCGCCGCCGCAGGGGTGGGCAAAGGCACCGTCTTCCGGCGCTTCGGCGACCGGGCCGGACTCCTGCTCGCGCTCCTGGACCATCGGGAGGAGCAACTCCAGGCCGCCTTCCTCTCGGGTCCGCCGCCCCTGGGCCCCGGCGCCCCCGCGGCGGAGCGTCTGCACGCCTTCGGGCCCGCCGTCCTGCGCCACGAACGCGATCAACACCCCCTGATCCTGGCCAGCCGGACGGACCCGCTGCGCAACTACACCGTCCCGGCCCACCATCTGCGGCTCAGCCACATCACGATGCTGCTGCGTCGGGCGGACGTGGCCGGCGACCCGGAACTGCTCGCACACACCCTGCTCGGATCCATCGACACCGCCCTGGTCCACCACCTCACCGAGGAGCGCGGCATTGCGCTGGAGCGCCTGGAGGAAGGCTGGCACCACCTGGTCACGCGACTCGGGGCGACCCGGTAGCCGACGGGCGCAGCGAGGGCGTGCGTCAAGGCCGTCGGCGGCCGAAGCCGGGGGTGTGCCATTCCTGCCCGTCGGGTGTGATGGCCAGCGCCTCGTACCCGTCCAGCGATTCGAGCCAGGCGGGTGCCGCCGCGCCCATGGCGAACGCGGCTGTGGCGTAGGCGTCCGTCATGGTCAGCCGTGGGCCCGTCAAGGTGAGGGAGGCCAGGGCGCGAGCCGGCTCCCCGGTGTGCGGGTCGAGGATGTGGGCTCCGCGTTCGGCGGTGCCCGAGGTGGCGACGGCCAGGTCATGTCCGCTCACCACGGCGGCCAGTTCGCCGGGGCGCAGCGGGTGGGCGATACCGATGCGCCAGGGGGTGCCGGGGGATGCCTCGCCGCGCAGCCGGAGATCGCCTCCGGCGTTGACGCATGTGTTCCGTGCGCCCGCCTCGTACAGGACGTGTGAAGCGGCTTCGGCCGCCCAGCCCTTGACCAGGCCCGAGGGGTCGAGGGTGCCGCCCGGGGTGGTGCTGAACCAGCCGTCGCTGGTCCGAGTCGCTTCCGCGCAGAGCGCGAGGACGTCCTGGACCTCGGCCGGGCAGGCGTCGAGTCCGCACTCGCCCCGGCCGAGCCTGCTGATGACGCTGTCGGGACGGTAGGTCGAGAACACCTCGTCGACGTGGTGCAGCCCGCGCACGGCCTCGTCCAGGGCGTGGCGGATCGCCGTGGTGGGGCGTTGGCGGATGTCGAAGGAGAAGACGGTGCCCATCACATGCTCGGCATGGCGCAGGCCGTGTTCGGTGTCATGCACCGGACTTGTCCAGCGCGCTCTGGAGGGACTGCATGTATCCCTGACTGGTGTAGCTGGCACCGGACACGGAGTCGATGTGCGCGCTCTGGGCGCCGAGGGCCTCCTGGGTCAGGCGGGGCATTGCGTAGGCGGCGAGCTGCTGGTCCCGGCCGTTCTCGTCCGGTGCCTGGAGTACGCGTACGGCGGTGAGCTTTCCCCGTACGAGGGTGGCGGAGACCTGCACCGTCCCGTACTGCGTGTCGACGGGATCGCCGGTGAAAGTGCCGGATGCGGTGTGGGTGCCCGGCGGAGCGCTCGCCGCGGTGTGCGGGGACGTCGTGACGGCGGGCCGGGTCGGTCCTTCGGCCGTGCCGGGCACCTGGTGGGGCTTGAGCGACAGCAGCACCACGATCAGCCCACTGGTACCGACGGTGACGAGGACGGCTCGACGCATGGTGGTTCTCCTCCGGGTGCTCATCAGAACGCGAATGACTCGTGGTGGATCCGGCGACGCGGCACCCCGGCGCCGCGCAGTGCGCGTACCGCCGCATCGGTCATGCCGGGCGGACCGCAGAGGTAGACGTCGTGCTCGGCCAGGTCCGGGACGAGCCCGCTCAGTGCGTGCGGGGTCAGCAGGTGGACCGGCGGGACGGCATCCGGAGCGGGGTACGCGCCCGGGTGGGGAGCGGTCGGCGCGGGGTGGCCGTCGACGACGTAGTGGAGGCGCGTCGTGGGGCGGGCGGCGGCGATCGCGTCGAGCTCCGCGCGCAGGGCGAGGTCCTCGGTCCGCCGGGCCCGGTAGATGAGCGTCACCTGTCCGGGCAACGTCTCGAACAGGGCCCGCAGTGGAGTGATGCCGACGCCACCGGCGAGCAGCAGAACCTTGGGGGCGGTGCGGCGGTCCGCGGTGAGGCCGCCGTACGGACCCTCGGCCCAGACCCGGGTGCCGGGGGCGAGGTGGGCGAGGGCCTCGCTGTGGGATCCGTCGGCCTTCACGGTGATCCGCAGATGGCGGGGGTGCGGCGGTGCGGACAGCGAGTAGGGGTTGGCGGTCCACCACAGTCCGCGGGTGAGGAAGCGCCAGCGGAAGAACTGGCCCGGCCGGGCTCCCAGTTCGTCCAGGTACCGGCCTGCGAGATGGACCGAGACGACACCGGGGGCCTCGGTGCGGACGGCGGACACCGTCAGCCGGTGACGCAGTCCATGGCGTACGGGGACGGCGAACCGGTACCACACGATGAGGGCGGCGGCCCCCAGGTAGAGGGCGTACCAGGCGAGCTGCGCGGGACGGTCGGCGACGAAGTCCGCTCCGTTGGACAGCTGGTGGCCGAAGGCGAGGAAGACCGCCAGATAGGTGGCGAAATGCAGGTAGTGCCAGGTCTCGTAGCTCATTCTGCGGCGGGCGGCCCGCGCCGAGACGATGCCCGTGACGACGAGGAGCAGAAAGCCCGCTGTTCCCTTGAGGAGGTCCGGATAGTGCAGGACCAGGAGCGTGGTCTGGTCCACCACGTTCGTACGGGAGGCGACGGCGTATCCCCAGATGATGAGCAGGGTGTGGGCGAGGATCAACGAGATGGTGCAGCGCCCGCCCAGCGCGTGCCAGCGAGCCAGCCGGTCGGTTCCGATGCTGTGGTCCAGCAGCGGGACACGGGCCATGAGGGCCAGCAGGACGGCGCACGCGTACCCGGCCAGGAGGCCGGCGATGCGCCCGGCGCCGGTCAGCCAGCCGGTCACGCCGACGACGGCCGTGGTGTCGCTCCACCACAGGGCCAGGACGGCCGCGGCACCCGCCCAGATCAGTCCGGGGACGAGAAAGGGGACGACGCTGCGCGGGGGTCGCCGGTGGCTCGGGCCGCGGCTCGCGTACCTGGTGGTCAGGGGTGTGCCGGCCATGGCGCTCCTCGGGAAGATCCGCTTGTGCGGTGGACTTCGCCAGACTCGCAGCGCATCCTCTGCGTACCTTCTGAACCGGACGCCGTACCTTCTGAAACCGGACGCCCGCCCTGAACCAGACGCCCGCCCTTGTCCCGGCCGGTTACCGGCAGGGATTCAGAGGGAACTCAGAGGGTTCCGGCGGGCCGCCGCGCTCCGGGCCGGGGGATGCTGGACAGACCATGAGCAACCACCGCACGCAGCCGTCCCTGCACCGGCCCGACGGGGAACCGGTGCGGGTCCTCGTCGTCGATGACGAACCCGACCTGACCGAGGTGCTGGCCGGAGCCCTGACCGGCGAGGGCTGGCAGGTCCGTACGGCCACGGACGGCGCCTCCGCCGTCGCCGCGGCCCGGGTCTTCCGGCCGGACGCCGTCGTACTGGACCGGATGCTGCCCGACATGGACGGCCTGCGGGTGCTGCGGGAGCTGCGCCGCGAGGCGCGGGAGGTGTGTGTGCTGTTCCTGACGGCCCGCGACGCGGTGGAGGACCGTATCGCGGGCATCACGGCAGGCGGCGACGACTACGTGACCAAGCCGTTCAGCCTGGAAGAAGTGCTGGCCCGGCTGCGCGGGCTGCTGCGCCGGGCGGGAATGGCGAGCGGATCGGGCGGGAACGGGCTGACCGTGGGCGAGCTCACCATGGATGAGGAGGCCAGGGAGGTCAGACGCGGGGGCGACATCGTGGAGTTGTCCCGTACCGAATTCGAGCTCCTGCGGTTCCTGATGCGCAATCCGCGCCGGGTGCTTTCCAAGGAGCAGATCCTCGACCGGGTCTGGGCCTACGACTTCGGAGGCCGTGCCCACGTCGTCGAGCTCTACATCAGCTACCTGCGCAAGAAGATCGACGCGGGCCGCGCCCCCATGATCCATACGGTGCGGGGTATGGGGTACGTCCTGAAGCCGGGCCCCTCATGAGGCGGCCCGTGCCGCACACCCTGCGGGGACAGCTCACCGCCGGGCTCGTCCTGCTGCTCGCCGTCGCCTGTCTCGCCGTCGGCATCACGACCGCCCTGGCGCTCGAAGGCTTCCTGGTGAGCCGTCTGGACCAGCAGCTCACCGCGTCCGGCGGCCGCTTCGCGGCCAGTCTGGAGCACGAGGCCAGGCCGGACGCCGACAACCGCCCCGACACCCGCGGACAGTCGGAGCACACGTTGGGTGCCCGGCTGCTGAACGGGACGATCACCCAGGCGGCCGTGGTCGACGAGGCGGCCGACCGCCCCGTGCCGCTGACGGCCGAGGACAGGCGCGCCCTGGCCGCCGTCCCGGTCGACGCCGACGGCCACAGCATCCGGCTCTCCGTGCTCGGTGCCTACCGGGTCACCGCGGTGACCGGTGATGATCACGACGTCCTGATCACCGGACTGCCGCTGCACCCCGTGGAAGAGACCGTGCACCGGCTCGAAGTGGTCGAGGCGATCGTGTTCGGCACCGCTCTGCTGGCCACCGGCGTCACAGGAGCCCTGTGGGTGAGGATCTCGCTGCGTCCCCTGCACCGGGTCACCGCGCAGGCCGCGAACGTGGCCGGGCTGCCGCTCGCCAGCGGCGAGGTCGCCATGCCCGGGCCGCTGCCCGTCACCGATCCGCGCACCGAGGTCGGGCAGGTCGCCACCGCTCTCAACCGCATGCTCGGACACGTCGGGGACGCGCTCACCCGACGCCAGGCGAGCGAGGAACGGCTGCGGCACTTCGCCGCGGATGCCAGCCACGAACTGCGCACCCCCGTCGCCAATATCCGCGGCCACGCCGAACTCGCCCTGCGCCACCACGGCCCCGTACCCCCCGAGGTCGTGCGCGCCCTGGAGCGGATCGAGGCGGAGTCCCGGCGGATGAGCGGCCTCGTGGACGACCTGCTGCTCCTCGCCCGGCTCGACGCGGGGCGACCCCTGGACCACGAACCCGTCGACCTGACGCTGCTCGTCCTCGACGCGACGGAGGACGCCCGGGCCGCAGGCCCCGGCCACCGCTGGCTGCTCGACCTCCCCGAAGAGCCCGTGACCGTCACCGGTGACGCGCACCGCCTCCACCAGGCGATCGGCAACCTCCTCACCAACGCCCGCACCCACACTCCCGACGGCACCGAGGTGACCGTGAGGCTCCGCGCCGAGCACACCGCCGCCCGTCTGACCGTGACCGACAACGGGCCGGGCATCCCCGGAGAACTCCAGCCGGAGGTCTTCGGCCGCTTCGTCCGCGCGGACCACAGCCGCTCCCGGAGAACCGGCAGTACCGGCCTCGGCCTGTCGATCGTCCACGCCGTGGTCACCGCGCACGGCGGCACCATCGAGGTCGACAGCCGTCCCGGGCACACATCCTTCGAGATGACACTCCCCCACTGACCGGTTCGGGGCCGGCCGTTCACTCCGACGGCACAACGGCCACCGGCGCCGGGCAGTGGTGCAGGACGGCGTGGGCCATATGCCGGATGCGGGGTGGTCCGGGCCGGCGCGGGTTCGCCCGACGGCCCATGACCACGAGTCCGGCCCCGGCTCCGGCCTCCGGCAGAGGACGTGCGGGCCGCCCGGTCCCGGGTTCCTCGACCACGACGACGGCCGGGTGGCGCTCGCACCACGGTGCCGGCACGGACCGCATCGTCTCCGCGCCCCGGGCGGTCAGTGGCCGGGCGGGGCAGCGCCGTGCCGGACCGGGGGCAGATCGAGCCATCGGGCCGTACCGGGTGCGATCACATGGGTGTGGCCTCCCAGGACCACCCGGACGGCCGAGTGGTGCGAGTCCGGTACGGCGATCCGCAGGCGCTGGGCACGGATGCGCAGGTCCACGTCCCAGTGCCGGCGGAATCTGATGCGTACCCCGAGTTTCGAGAGCTGGGGCAGCGTGGCCGGCGCGAGCCACAGTGCGTCGTCGCGGGTCTCCAGCCCCGTCATCCCGCGCTGTACGAAGTCGAGGGTGCCCGCCATCGCCCCCAGATGGATGCCTTCCTCGGTGGTGCCGCCCTGGATGTCGGCCACGTCCCCGGTCAGTGCCTCCTCGCAGTACTCCCACGCCGCCTCGCGGCGTACGCGGGCCAGCACCCAGGCATGGACCAGGGAGCTGAGCGTGGAGCCGTGGCTCGTACGGGCGAGGTAGTAGTCGACGGTGGCGCGCCAGGTGTCGTCGTCCAGCACATGCCCGAGCTGCCGGAAGAGGCCGGCGAGTTCCTCCGGCGAGAAGAGGTAGCCGAGCATCAGCACATCGGCCTGTTTGGACGCCTGGTAACGATTGACGGTGTCGCCCTCCGCCTCCAGGATCCGGTCCAGCCGCCGGATATCCCCGTACCGCCTCCGGTACCCCTCCCAGTCGAGCTCGGTCAGCTCCCCGTAACCGGCGAACTGACTGATGACACCCCGGTGATACGGCACATGCAGCCGGTGGGAGATGTCCTCCCAGCGTTCCGGTTCATCGGGATCGAGCCGGAACCGGTCGAGGAGCTGCCGGCGTCGTGTCCCGGACAGGGCGCGGTACAGCTCCGTCGAACGGGACAGGACCCAGGCCGCTGTCACGTTCGTGTACGTGTTGTCGTCGAGGCCTGCCGCCTCGGTGTCCGGATAGGCGTCGTGGTACTCGTCGGGTCCGACGACGCCGCGGATGCGATACCGGGCCAGGGACGCGTCCCATTCGGCGCTGTCCGCCCAGAACCTGGCGATCTGCAGCAGCATTTCCGCGCCCTTGGAGTGCAGGTACTCCGTGTCCCCGGCGGCCTGGCAGTACTGCCAGACGTTGTACGCGACGGCCGAGCCGACATGGTGCTGCAGCCGGGAGCGGTCGGGAAGCCAGCGCCCCGAGCGCGGGTTGAGATGGAGTTCCTGGGTCTCCTCACGTCCGTTGTCGGCGCTCTGCCAGGGGTACATCGCCCCGGCCCTGCCCTCCTCACTCGCCGCTTGGCAGGCTGCGGGCAGCCGCCTGTGGCGGTAGTCGAGAAGTCCTCGGGAGACTTCCGGGAGATGCAGATTCAGGAACGGCAGTACGAACAGCTCGTCCCAGAAGACATGGCCCCGGTACGCCTCACCGTGCAGCCCTCTCGCCGGTACCCCCACATCGAGTCCGGCGGTGTGCGGGGAGAGCGTCTGCAGTACGTGGAAGAGGTGCAGCCGGAGAATGCGACCCGCTTCGCCCGGGACCTCCAGCTGGACCTGCTGCCACAGATCGGCCCAGGCCCGCTGGTGCGAGGAGAGCAGATGCGAGAAGTCCGGGGCCCTTCGCACCTCGGCCACGGCTGCCCGCAGCGGGCTGCCGATCGCCAGGTCGCGCGAGGTGTACAACGCCACCGTCTTGTCGACGACGGCGTCGGAGTCCGGGCTCAGCGGGAGCATCAGCCGTTGGAAGACCGCCTTCGCCGTGTGCCGGGAACTCGGGCCGACCCGCTGTTCCTTCCCCTCACCGCCGCACCCGGCCAGTGTGCGGGCCGCCAGCGCGATGCCGATGTCCGACTCCACCGTGCGGCACCTCAGCGACACCGCACCGTCCTCCTCCGTCGCGGTCACCCAGCCGGTCAGGTGCCGGTTCGACAGATCCCGGTACCGCGCGACGCCGGAGTTGCGGACGTCGCCGTCGATCCCCGCCTCCACCTCGATCGCGCCCGCCCATTCCTCCGCCCGGAACACCGTGTGCAGGGCGGCGAGATGCGGATCACCCATGTGCACCAGGCGGCACTGCTCCACATGCAGCCGCCGGCCCGCCCCGTCCTCGTAGACGGACCGGCGGGTCAGCGTGCCCCCGCGCAGATCGAGTGACTGGCGGTGTTCCACGATGTGCTCGTGATCCGGGAAGAGCCACGGTCCCGGGGCGGTACCGGCGGGGTGGATGCGGTAGCGCAGCGGCAGCCAGTTCGGCAGGTTGACCAGGTCCTCGTTCTCCACCCGGCGGCCCCGGACCGAGGAGGCCAGCCGGTTGTAGCAGCCCGCCGCATAGGTGCCGGGGTAGTGCGACCGGCCCTCGGACGTCTCGGACGCGGCTCCGCGGGTGGCGAAGTACCCGTTGCCGAGTGTGCACAGCGCCTCGCGCAGCCGTTCCTCCTGCGGGTCGTACCCCTCGTACGACCAGGTCCAGGCGCGCGCCATCAGTCGTCCCCGGCCGTCAGCAGGTCCCCCGGATCGGGCACCACGATGTCGGCACCGTGGCGGCGCAGCTCGGCGGCGGAGGCGGGGGTGCCCGTACGGTCCACGCCGACCACGAGTCCGAAGCCGCCGCGGCGCCCGGCCTCGACCCCGGCCAGCGCATCCTCCACCACGGCGGTGTCCCGGGCCGGGGTCCGCAGACGCCTCGCCGCTTCGACGAAGAGCGAGGGGTCCGGCTTCCCGGGCAGCCGCAGCCGACGCGCCTCGTTTCCGTCGACCACGGCATCGAACCGGTCGATGAGGCCGGCCCGCGCCAGCAGTTCCGTCGCGTGCCGGGACGCGGAGACGGCGGCACAGGGCACCCGCTCACGGCGCAGCACGCCGAGGAGACGGACCGTGCCGGGCCAGACGTCGACCGGGTCGGTGCGCAGGCTCTGCGTGAACAGCTCGTCCTTGCGGGCGGCGATCGCCCATACCGTCGCGGTTCCCGGTGGGTCGTCGGGGCTGCCTTCGGGAAGGTCCAGTCCCCTCGATGCCAGGAAGGCCGCCGCACCGTCCTTCCGCGACCGGCCGTCGACGTGGCGCAGATAGTCGTCGGCGTCGAACGGCCGCTGCCCCTGGACGGCCGACAGACAGGCGTCGAACGCCTTCTTCCAGGCTGCGGCGTGTCTCCGGGCGGAGTCGGTGATCACTCCGTCGGTGTCGAAGACCACGGCCCGCACGGAGCGCAGGCACGGTGCCAGGGACGGTGCGGCTGCCATGACCGGGGCGGTCCCTTCGTCAGGGGCTCCTCTTCATGGCACCACGGTTCCGGCGCACGGGCGCGTCGTGGACTCCGTACGGCATCGCGGCCGAGCGTCCCCCCGAAACCGCGCATATCGTTCACAACAGGCAGCCGCGTCCGGGCACGCGCGGCCGCCGCAGCCCCCAGGAACCCGCCACGGACGGAGGATTCCATGTCAACGACCAGGAGTCTGCTGGACGCGATCCCGCCCGACGGCCGGACACGCCTGCTCGACGAGGCGGCCCGCGAAGTGCCTCTGGCCCTGGACGAACGCCTCTTCGAAGAAGGCAGACGGGCCGACCACTTCTGGATCATCCGCTCCGGACAGGTCGAGGTCGACATCCGTGTGCCCGGCCGTCGTGCGGCGGTCATCGAGACACTGGGCCAGGACGATCTGCTGGGCTGGTCCTGGCTGTTCACCCCGCACGTGTGGCACATGGGCGCACACGTGATCAGGGCAGGACAGGCCGTGGAATTCGATGCAGCTGCCGTCCGCTCGTTGTGCGAGGCCGACGCGAAGCTGGGCCGGGCGGTGTACAAGTACGTCGCCGAGACGGTGGCGGAACGCCTGTACGGAACACGGAAAAGGCTGCTGCAGCTGTACGGTCCCCGGGGCGCGTCCCTTGAGGACTGAAACGTTGCGAGGCGTGGGACCTTCCGAGGCGGGGGACCTTCCGAGGCGGGGGACCGTTCGGACGCGGAACCCTCCGCGGCGCGGCCGAGGGAGACACGCGCAGATGATCATCCGCCTGGGATACGGGCCGAGCGGGCCGCGTACTCCACGACGTCCCCTCGACGAAGTACTGACGATCGAACCGTAGGAACATCCGGGCTCACGCCCGGACATGCGCCCGAGCAATTCGCCCGAGCCCGCGGTGAACCGAGCACGAAAGGCGGTGGGAGCGATGCAGCTCCCCGTAGTCGTCGGAGTGGACGGATCGGAGGGCAGTCTCCGCGCCCTGGACTGGGCAGCGGCGGAAGCGGCACGCTCACGGCGCCCCCTGCGCGTCGTCCACGCGTCACTGTGGGAGCGCTACGAAGGTACGCGCTCCCCCTCCGACACCGAGCGTCCCACCGAACAGGTCCTCGCCGAGCGTCTCGTCGCCGACGCCCAGGAACGCGCGCAACGGCTCGGCCCCGGGGTGCGCGTGGTGACGTCCGTGGAGCCCGAGGACCCGGTGGCCACGCTTGTCAGGGAGAGCCACGAGGCAGCCCTGGTCGTCCTCGGCTCCCGCGGCCGGGGCCGGATCGCCGGGATGCTCCTGGGGTCCGTCAGCCTCGCGCTCGCGGGCCGGTCCCACTGCCCGGTCGTGGTGGTCCAGTCAACGGCGCCGAGCACCCCGCCGAAGCCGGGCCGCGTCGTCGTCGGGATCGGCAGCGCCGCAGGACCCTCGGCAGCCGCCGCCTTCGCACTCGACCAGGCGGCGACGCGCCACGGCGAGCTGATCGCCGTACGGGCCTGGCGCTCCCCCGCCCACGTGGCCATGAGCCATCCGCTCCTCGCGGGCTCCCCGGCCTCCGTACACCACCAACAGGCCGAGGAACACCTCGAAGAGGTACTGGCGGCGCTGGACCGGACCGGTTCCTCCGACGTCACCATCCACAGGTCGGTGGTGCAGGGACCGGCGCACCAGGAACTGATCGAAGCCGCCGCAGGTGCCGAACTGCTGGTCGTCGGCGCCCGGCGGACCGGCGGGTGGCACGGCTTCCATCTGGGCCCGGTGAACCACGCGATGCTGCACTACGCGCCCTGCCCGGTCGCCGTCGTCCCCGATGCCTACCTTTCGTCCCGCGCCTGAGACGTACCGGACCTGACGCCGGTCGGGAAAGCGCTGCGGTCAGCAGCCGCCGGAGCCGGCAGCGGGGACACCGATACCGATCGAAGCAGTCGAACCGACTGCCACCCGGCCGCCCCCGCCGGTTCACGGCCCCGACGGGTCGCCGGTACTCGGCTCTTCCGCGCTCGGCGTGGGGTAGGTGTCAGGGACGTACGTCGAAGCCGGCCAGGGCTCGTACGCCGGCACGGTGCTCAACGGCGTGGGTTCGGGGCCCGCGAAGGGGCCCACGCGCTCCTGCATGAGGATCAGGATCACCACGGCCAGGAGCAGGGTGATCAGGATCAGCGCGAGGCCGATGGGGTTGCGGGGGTTGTAGACGTAGCGGCTCGTCCCCCACTTGCTCCGTATGAAGACTGGCTCATCGTCACGGTCCACAAACCGGATACTACGTCGAACACTTGAGCAGTCGAGGAGTTCGGGCACGGCGTGACCGACCTCATGTGCGCGAGCGACTGTCGGTCCCCGGCCGTACGGTTCTCCTCGTACCGATGCACTCATGTACGAGTCGATGTACTCATGTACGAGGGGGAGGGCCGACCCATGGCCAAGGCTGCCGCCGCACGTCTTGTCACCACGCTCGCCGCACCGCTGGACCGTAAGCAGGACGGTGCGGACGCCCCGCACCTTTTGCGGTGGCCCGCGCATCAGGAGGACATGCGGCCCGTATCCGGCGACGCGCAGCCCGCCCCCGGCCGGCGTCTGCTCCTCCAGCGCAGCGACACCGAGCTGGTCGCCGTCGACCCGGACACCGAGGGCGCCCCGGCGATCCGTTTCCCCGCGCCCTGGCCCCGCCGCTTCGGTACCTGCACGGTGGCGCCGAGCGGTGATCTCGCGGTCTTCGCCGGGGTGCACGCGCTGCGCGCGGTGGACCCGACGGGCGCGGTGCGCTGGGAGGTCCGGCACGGCTGCTGGGACGGCAGCTGCCGCACGCTCCACATGGCGTACGAGGAGTATGCGACCGACCGTTCGCATCTGTACGCGGACAGCGGCTCGGCCGTGTTCTCGGCGGACGGGACACTGGTGTGGGCCCACATCCGCGGGCCCGTCGCGGAAGCCGGACCCGACCCGGAGGCGCTGGACGAGTGGCTGGTCATCGACGCCGCCGACGGGCAGGTGCTCGGCCGGGCGGACGCGGAGACCGTCGCCGCGGGCTCGGATCATGTCCCGCACCCTGACCCCTCCCGGATGGGGCTGAGTGTCGGCGAGGGCCAGGACGGGGTACCGATGCTGTGGGGCCGGTGGGACGGCGAGAGGCTCTCCGTCGAGCGTTTCTGCGACGACGAGCGGGTCCTGATGGCGGTGAGCCCTTCGGGCGAGCGCTTTCTGACGGTGACTCATTACGAGGAGACACTCGGTGTGCACCGGGTCGACGACGGTTCCGTACTGTCCGAACTCGACACCGAGGACGCCATTCCCCGCCACCCCGAGGCCGATCTCGACGACAAGGACGCCGACGAGACGCTCTGGGACTACGAGTGCGGCTTCCTCGACGAGGAGACCGTCATCGCCGGTACGTCGGAGAGGGACGAGGAGTACGGCGAGGAGCGCCACTGGCTGGTGAGCACGGACGCTGCGCAGATGCGGGTGGCGGCGCAGATCACGTACCCCTTCCCGATATCGGGCGGAGTCACGGCCCTCGGCGACGGCACCTGGTACACGGTGTCGGAGGCGGGCGACGCCGTGCATGTGTGGAGCCGGTAGGCCGGGCCGGTGGCGTCGGCCCAAGGCTGCCGCCCCCAATCACCCGCATTCGGCCATTCATTGGCCGAAGAATGATCTTCAGCTGATCTGCCGATCCTGCCGATCCAGAAGACATCTACGTTGTTCCGCGCCGTGAGGAGGCCTGCCATGGACGACACTCTGCCGGCCCTGTCCATCCCCGTGCTGGTCTTCGCCGGCGGTATCTACGCGGCGTGCGAGAGCTGGTGGCGGCGTCGGCACCCCGCGCCGCCGTCCCCGTACACGCATCAGGCGGCGCGGCTGGCCGAGCGCGCGATGCTGGTGGACGCCGAGGACATCGTCGACGGCGTCTGCACGAGGCTGGGCGGCCTCTACGACAGCCCGAGTTCGCCGGACACGCACCCTCCGGCCCCCGGCGTCACGCGCCGGGAGGCCGCCGGCCCGGATCCCGGCCGGTCAGCGCCAGCACCTGCTCGACGGGGCTAGCCCCGTCCGGTACGGGATGGGGCTAGCCGGACACCTTCGCCTCCCGGGCCATCGGCGCCATGGTGGCCGGTCCGGGACCGATCCCGCTCAGCACGGACTCGTCCGGAACGAACTCCTGGCCGGTGGCACGGGCCGGATCCCGGGCATGAACGGTCAGACCGCCCAGCACCATGTTCCCGGCGGTCCTGGCCGGGAGCCCCATGGACCCCGCGGTCCCCTCGTCGGCGCGGGGCACGGCGTGGGATCTCCCAGGCTGTTGTCATCGATCCCGAGCGTCACGGGGACGGCCCGCCCGGCGGCCGCTTCCAGCAACTCGCCGATCTTCTCCGTGCATCGCCCCCGCATGCCGGAGCTGACCGGCGCCTGATGAAACGCGACACTGCCCCCACGGAGTTCCGCGCGTCATAGGATCGCCGCCATGGCAGGTCCTCGACGCGACACCCGCGGCATCGTCGACGCCCCCGGACTCTTCGCGCAGGTACGTTTCCGCCGCCGCGAGCCCGCCCCTGTACTGCGGCCGTACCTGGAGCACTACTGGTTCATCGACTGGGATCTGCCGAAGCCGTACGCCTCCCATCTGGTGCCGCACCCGTCCGTGAATCTGGTCTTCCAGCGGTACGGGACCGGTGAGGACCACGGTGCCGGGTTCGCAGAGGTCTCGGGCATCGGTCTGAAGCTCTTCACGCAGAAGCTGGAGGGCCGGGGGCGGGTCTGCGGGGTGCAGTTCCGGCCCGGCGGATTCCGCCCGTTCGCACCGGACCGGCCGGTATCGGAGTGGACGGGGCGGCGGCTCCCCGCGGGCGAGGTGTTCGCCCCGCCCGCCCCGCCGTCGGCCGTGCTGGACCCGGCGGACGAGGACGCGCGGGTGGCGGCACTCGACGCGTATCTGCTGGGGCTCGGACCGGAACCGGACCCGCAGGCCGACCGTGCGATGGCCCTGGTCGACCTGGTACGCACTGACCGCACGGTGCGCCGCGTCGACGAGCTCGCCCGCGTCGAAGGGCTGTCGTCGCGCTCGCTCCAGCGGCTCTTCGCCGCGTATGTCGGCGTCGGCCCCAAGTGGGTCATCCTCCGCTACCGCATCCACGAGGCGCTGGAGCGGGCCGAGTCGGACCCGGAGGTGGACTGGGCGGCACTCGCCGCGGAGCTCGGTTACAGCGACCAGGCCCACCTGATCAGAGACTTCACGGCCACGCTCGGTGTCCCGCCGACGGCGTTCGCCCCACACTGATTGCCGGAGGGCCCCCTCCGATTGCCCGAGCCCCATCCGGCTGTCAGTGCCGCGTCCTACAGTTTCGGCATGGAACGCACCGCTTCATCATCCGTACGGATCGAGCCCTGGTCGGACGAGGACCTGGAGCTGCTCCGCCGTGCCAACGCACCTGAGCTGATGGACCATCTGGGCGGCCCCGAGACGGAGGAGCAGCTCATAGCGCGTCACGAGCGCTACGTGGCGATGAGCGCGGACCGGACGGGCGGAGGCAGGATGTTCCGCATCGCCCTGGCCGACAGGGGCGAGGCCGTGGGCACGATCGGTTTCTGGGAGCGGACCTGGCAGGGCCGGGAGGTGTACGAGGCGGGGTGGGCCGTCCTCCCCGGATACCAGGGCCTGGGCATCGCGACGGCCGCCACGACAGCCGTCGCCGAACAGGCCCGCGCCGAGCACAAGCACCGCTATCTGCACGCCTATCCGTCCGTCGGCAACGGCGCGTCGAACGCGGTGTGCCGCAAGGCCGGCTTCGCCCTGATCGGCAAGTGCGACTTCGAGTACCCGCCCGGCAATGTGCTGCTGACGAACGACTGGCAGCTGGACCTCACCCCGGACGCCCAGGGCGCTGGACGCTGAACCTCGGCCCACGCTCAGGCCCACGCCGGGCCCGGGCCTTGAGCTCAGTCCAGATCAAGGACCTTGTCGAAGTTGAACGCGACGATGCTCAGCCGCTCCCGCAGATAGAAGCGGTGGGCGTCGGTGCGCTGGGTGCCCGAGTCCAGGCTGAGGTGCAGACAGCCGGCCTCCCTGGCCCGCCCGTCGAGATGCCCGAGGAGCCGGCGGCCGACGCCGGTGGAACGAGCACCTTCGGCGGTGACCAGGTCGTCCACATACAGCGTCCGGATCTGGCTGGTGTTGTCGACGATGCGCCAGCCGGCCGCGCCCACGCAGGCGCCCTCGTCGTCGTAGGCGGCGCTGAACCGCAGCCCCTGTGCGTGCCCCTTCTCGTACACCTCCCGGAAGAGGTCCTCGGTGAGATGCGGGCGGAGTTCGCGCAGGACGGGAAGCAGGTCGGCGGCCAGTCGGGCATCGCCGGGTTCGAGGTCGAGGATCTTCATGCGGGAACTCTAGGCCCGGACTTCGCGGGTCGTTGATTCGTATGGCGTGACCGTTCCGGGGGTGTCCCGGGCCGGTGTTGTGGCGTTGGGTGGGGTGTGTCGAAGTCTTCCCGGTCCCCGCGGCCACGGCCCCAGCGTCAGCGCTTCGAAGTAGCGGTGACGTCCGTGGTGGAGAAGCGTCTGGGCGCTCTGCCTGTCGTTTCCGAGTTCACTCGTCGGCTGGATCTGGCCGGGGTCGTCGATGCGGTGTGTCCAGGTGGCGCGAGCGCGCTGGTGACGCACGGGCAGGTGATCGAGGCGCTGGTGGCCAACCGGCTGACCGCGCCCGCACCGTTGGTGCGGGTCGGGGACTGGGCCCGCACCTGGGCGGTGGAGGAGGTCTTCGGGATCGAGGCGGGCCTGCTCAACGACGACCGTCTCGCGCGGGCGCTGGACGCGATCGCCCCGCACCTGGAGCACATCACCGGGACGGTTGGGGCGCGGGCGATCGCCGAGTTCGGCATCGACGTGTCCCGTCTGCACTGGGACATGACCAGCATGTCCGTGCA